>DASPHQ010000834.1:0-6919 GCA_035629595.1 Urbifossiella sp.
GGCCGCAGCGGCGTGCGGAGGTACATCACGCCCAGCACCCGCAGGTAGTACACGGCCGCGACCGCGGAGTTCACCGCGGCGATCACCGCCAGCAGCACGTACAGGTTCCGCATCGTCGGCGTGTCGGCCGGGGCGGTGAACGCGCCGACGAACAGCATCAGCTTCCCGGCGAACCCCGCGGTCAGCGGCAGGCCGATGAGACTGAGCAGGAACACCGCCATCGCCGCCGCCGACAGCGGGTGCGACTGACCCGCGCCCGCCAGGTCGTCCACGGCGTCGATCGGCCGGTCGGGCGTGCTCAGGTACAGAATCACGGCGAACGCGCCCACGGTCATCGCCCCGTAGGCCGCGAGGTACACCAGCAGCGCCTCGACGCCGCCGACCGACGGCGTCCCCTTCGCCTCCGGCAGCGAGCTCGCCACGACGAGGCCGATGAGCATGTAGCCGCCGTGCGCCACGCCCGAGTACGCGAGCATCCGCCGCACGTTGTCCTGCAACAGCGCCAGCACGTTCCCCACGGTCATCGTCACCACGGCGATGATCCACAGCAGCAGCGGCAACTGCGTGGCGGCGTCGAACGGCAGGTGTCGCGGGTCGGCACCGACGAGGCCCAGCAGCCGCGCCAGGGCGACGAACCCGGCGACCTTCGGCAGGAACGCCAGCTGCGCGACGACGCCGGCGGGGGCGCCCTCGTACACGTCCGGGGCGTAGAAGTGGAACGGCACCGCGGTCACGCGGAACCCGATCGCCGCGACCACCATCACGATTGCGACGAGGGCCAGCGGCGAGTGCGGCACCCCGCCCTGGTGGGCGCGCGTGAGGGTGTCCACGATGGCGGTGATGTTGGTGGTGCCGGTGAGGCCGTACAGGTAGCTGAAGCCGAACAGCAGCACCGCGGACGACATCACACTCAGGAGGAAGTATTTGAGCGCCGCCTCCTGGTTGAGCCGCCCCTGGGTGGGGAGGTACAGCAGGATGTAGGTCGGGATCGAAATCAGTTCCAGCGCCAGGAACAGGGTGATGAGGTCGTTGGCCCGGCCGGCGAGCGACACGCCCGCGGCGGCGACGAGGAGGCAGCCGTAGTACTCGGCGGCGTTGCTGTGCTTCACCTCCGCCCACGCCACGAACACGAACACGGCCGCGGCGATGAGCGCCACCCACCGCACGAACCCGGCGGCGCCGTCGGGCAGGATCGCGGCGGCGGTCGGCACGTCGGGCATCGCCACCGGCACGACGCCGGCGACGACCATGGCACCGGTGAGGCCGAGGATGGAGGCGACGAACCACAGCCAGCGGCGGTTGACGAACGGGCCGGCGAGGAACGCCAGGCAGGCGGTGCCGACGAGGATGATCTCGGGGAGGACGGCCCGGAACACGCCGGTGAAGGCGGGTTGCACGCCGGGGTCGGTCAGCACGGTCACGGGGGAACGTCCTCGGTCGTCGGTGGGTTCTGTCGCGGGCTCGGGTTCCTGGCTCGGGGCTTCGCCGCTTGCGGCTTAGCGCTGGGCAGCGCGAAGCCGCAAGCGGCAGAACAAGGGTGTCACTCCTCACCGCCCTTCGGCGGCGGGCCGCCCTTGCCCTTGCCCTCACCCTTCTTGCCCTTGCCCTTCTTGTCGCCGCCGACCGCCTTGTCGAGCGTCCGCGGCGCGCCAGCCGGCGGCGCCGGCGGCTCCTCGTACCGCTGCCGCGTCCCCGTCACCCGGGCGCGGGCGGCGTCGGCGATGTTCGTCAACACCCGCACGTCGGCCTTCATCGGGTCGAGCAGGAACTGCGGGAACAGCCCCAGCGCCAGGCACAGCGCCGCCATCCCGCCGAGGGCGTACACCTCGCGGCGGTTCAGGTCGCCCGCCGGCTCGGGGCCGGTCGCCGCCGGCTCGCGGTGCGGCTCGAAGAACACCCGCCGCAGCATCGTCAGCGTGTACCACGCGCTCAGGAAGATGCCGGCCGCCGCGACCGCCGCGAACCCGTAGCCGGTCACGCCCGGCGTGTTCAGGTTGAACAGCCCCGACAGCATCAGCATCTCGCTGCAGAAGTTGTTCAGCCCCGGCATGCCGACGCCCGCCAGGCACAGCACGAACGTCACGAACGCGAACTTCGGGAAGCGGCCCATCAGCCCGCCGTACTGGCTCATGCTCGTGGTGCGGTAGCGGTCCACCAGGAACGCCAGCGCCGCGAACAGCGCCCCGGTGCTGACGCCGTGGTTCACCATGTGGAGCACCGCGCCACTCATCCCTTCGGCGTTCAGCGCGAACAGGCCGAGCACGAGGAAGCCGAGGTGCGACACGGAGCTGTACGCCACAAGCAGCTTGATCTCGCGCTGGCCGTAGGCGCACAGGGCGCCGTACACGATGCCGAACGCCGCCAGCACCCCGACCACCGGCAGCCCGTAGGCCACGGCCGCGTCGGGCGTCAGGGGTATCACGAAGCGGAGGATGCCGAACGTGCCGAGCTTCGCCAGCACGGCCGACAGCAGCACGGTGACGCCGACGGGCGCCTCGTTGTACGCCGCCGGCAGCCAGGTGTGGAACGGTACGATCGGCGTCTTGACCGCGAACCCGGCCATCAGCGCCACGAACAGCCAGAGCTGCGTCGTGTGCTTCGCGGCCAGCGCCTCCGGCCTCCCCTGGAGGGCGTCCTCGTGCGGCTGTTCCAGGTTCTTCTGCACGCTCGCCATCAGCTCGGGGAGCGCGAACGTGTACGTCGTGACCGGGCCGGTCGGCGTGCTGTGCGTGACCGGGTTGGTGAGCACGACGCCGATCACGCCGACGAGCGTGAGGAGGCTGCCGGCGAGGGTGTAGAGGAAGAACTTGCGGGCGGCGTCGCGGCGGCCGGAGCCACTCCCCCACCGGCCGATCAGGAAGAACGCCGGCACCAGCGTCAGCTCGAAGAAGGCGTAGAAGAGGATCACGTCGAACGACAGGAACGCACCGACGGCGCCGGCCTGCAGCACGAACAGCCAGGCGTAGTACCCGCCCGCCTTCTCGACGACGCCGGTCCAGCTGACGAGGATGGCCGGCAGCATCATGACGCTGCACAGGGCGACGAGCCAGACGTTGAGGCCGTCGGCGCCGAGGTACAGCTGCACGCGCGGGCCGGCGCGGTCGGGCGGGGTGTCGGCAAGGCTCAGCAGCGTGAGGCGGGTGGTGCCGGTGCCGACCTCGGCGTCGCCGTGGCCGGGGTCGCCGGGGACGAACTCGGGGGTGAACTTCTGGGCGCCGTAGTCGGCGCCGGGGCCGACACTCTGGCTACGGCCATCGAGGGCCATGAGGGTAGCGCCGACGACCGCCGCCGTGACGCCGACGTGGACGAGCGCCAGCCACAGCGCCACCCGCCGGGCGGCGTGCTGCCGCAAGGCGCACACGACCAGCGCCGACACGAGCGGCAGCACGACGAGCAGCAGGAGCAGCAGACGGAACACGGAGGACATTTCGACCCCTGGCGGGGAATGACCAAAGACCGAGAACCACGCCTGCCGGCGGTCCGGGGTTTTAGCCCGGAGGGCGTCGGCGTGTAGCCCGGGGTGCAACCCCGGGCGGCCTGCGGCGGAGTCCGTGGGAGTAACGCCCCAGTAACACCGCCCGCCCCGCCCGGGGTTGCACCCCGGGCTACACGCCGACGCCCTCCGGGCTCAGCACCCGATTCGCGCCGGCGGCTCGGCTACCGCCCCGCGCGAAACACCACGAAGCTCAGGAACACCACCAGCCCCAGCGCCATCGACAGCGCGTAGAACTGCACGAGCCCATTCTGGATCGGCCGCACCGCGGCGCCGACCAGCCGCGGCACCGCGGCGATCACGCGCGACAGCGAGTCGAGGAACAGGTCGAACACGCGGGCCATCACCGCCAGCCACTCGGCCGGCTTCACGAACGCGCCGTGGTACGCCTCGTCCACGTAGAGCTTGTTCCGCGACAGCGCGAACACCCCCGCCAGCGGCACCGGCACCCGCTCCGGGCCGCCGGCGCCGTAGGCCATGTACGCCAGCGCCACGCCGCCCACCGCCAGCAGCGTGCTCACGCCCGCCACGCCCCAGTTGAAGTGGTGCTCCACCGCCGCCGCGCCCGCCAGCTTCGCCGCCAGCACGATCGACGGCGTGCGACCCACGAACCCGCTGAACCAGTGCGTGAACGGCTCCGCCACGATGCCGACGAACAGCGCCCCGACGGCGAGCACCATCAGCGGCACGGTCATCACTGCCGGCGACTCGTGGGCGTGGTGCCCGGCCTCGTCGGGGACCACGGTCGGCCCCCAGAACGTGAGGAAGTAGGCGCGGAAGGTGTAGAACGCCGTCAGCGCCGCGGTCAGCATCGCCACCAGCATCAGCAGGTAGAACGACCCCGCGTGCGGGTGGCTGCCATTCGCCCCGAACTGGAGCGACTCCAACACCATGTCCTTGCTCCAGAACCCGGACAGCAGCGGCAGCCCCGCCAGCGCCGCGGCGCCGCACAGGAACGTCAGGTGCGTTGTCGGCAGCACCGTCCGCAACCCGCCGAAGCGGCGCATGTCGATGACGTTCCCCATCGCGTGCATCACCGAGCCGGACGCGAGGAACAGCAGCGCCTTGAAGAACGCATGCGTGAACAGGTGGAACATCGCCGCGACCACGGCGAACACGGGGCTCACCGCCCCGAGCGTGCCCAGCGCCAGGAACATGAACCCGAGCTGGCTCACCGTGCTGTACGCCAGCACGCGCTTGAGGTCCGTTTGCGCCAGCGCGATGAACGCCGCCAGCAGCGCCGTGATGCCCCCGGCCCACGCCACCACCGCCTGCGCGTCCGGCGACAGCGCGAAGATCGGGGCACAGCGGGCGACGAGGTACACGCCGGCCGTCACCATCGTCGCGGCGTGGATGAGGGCCGACACCGGCGTCGGGCCTTCCATCGCGTCGGGGAGCCACACGTACAGCGGGAACTGGGCGCTCTTGCCGACGGCGCCGCAGAACAGCAGCAGGCACGCGGCCGTGATCTGCTCCGTCGGCGGCGGGTTCCTGACGAGGTGGTCGAACAGCGCCGTCAGGTCGGTGTGCCAGCCGCCGAGCTTCCACAGCAGCATGATGCCGAGGAGGAAGCCGGTGTCGCCGAGGCGGGTGACCAGGAACGCCTTGCGGGCCGCGGCGGCGGCCGACGGCTTCTCGTAGTAGTACCCGACGAGCAGGTACGAGCAGAGGCCGACGCCCTCCCAGAAGCCGACGAGCAGGAGGAAGTTGTTCGCCAGCACCAGCCCGCACATGCAGAACACGAACAGGCTCATCACCGCGAAGTAGCGCACGTACCCGGCATCCGGCTGGTGGTGTTCGTCGCGCATGTAGCCGCTGCTGAACACGGCGATGAACGTGGCGATGAACGTGATCATCGCCAGCATGATCGCCGCGAGCGGGTCCACCGTGATGCTGAAGTTCGCGGCGAACTTCCCCGCCGCGAACCACGTCAGCGGGCCGTACCCGAACTGAGGCTGATCGGCGGCGGCGACCCTCGTCACGAGGATGATCGACAGCAGGGCGCCGGCGCCGCACGCCACGACGATCGGCATGTGCGCGAACTTCTTGCAGGCGGCCGACCCGCTCATCAACGCGGTCACCACCGCGGCCCCGAGGAGCAGCGCGAGGATCGTGAGGGCCAGCGTAACCGGGTCAGACACGGGCGGGCTCCTCCGCAACCGGGGCGGGCCGGGCGCCGGCCGGGGTCAGCGTCGGGTCCGGCTCGGCGTGCACCACCGGCAGCGACTCCAGGTCCGCCGCCGCCGGCACGCCGAGCTCGCGCAGGTCCTGCCACCGCGACACGTCGAGCGACCGGCCGCGGCGGTACAGCATCAGGATCAGCGCCAGCGCCACGCCGGCCTCGCACGCCGCCACCGCCAGCAGGAACAGCACGAACACCTGGCCGTGCAGGTTGCCGTGGAAGCGGGCGAAGGCGACGAAGTTGATCGCCACGCCCTGCAGCATCAGCTCGGCGCACAGGAACATCGTGATGAGGTTGCGCCGGGTGAGGAACCCGACCAGCCCGATGCCGAACAGCGCGGCCGCGACCGCCAGGTAGTGCCAGAGCGTAATCACGCGGCGGTCCCCCGGCGGTGGGCGATGGCGACGGTGCCGATGGTCGCCACCAGCAGCAGGGTGCCGGCCAGCTCGACCGCGAGGAGGTGGTCGGCGTACAGCAGCACCCCCAGGTTGGCGACGTTCCGCGCCGGCAGCTCCCCGACGCCGGCGAGCAGGAGCAAATCGTCGCGCAGCCCGGCGGCGGCCGTCCGCGCCGGGGCCGGCGGGTAACGGGCCGGGTTGCGGGCGGCCGCCGCGACCAGTTCGAACGTGTCTGCCGCGCGTACGCGGGCCGCCCCCACCCGGGCCAGCACCCCTTGGGCGTGCAGGTCCGACCGGGCCGCCCGGAGCCGGGTCGCGATCGACCGGTCGCGGACCGTCCCCTCGTCCAGCCCCCCGGACACGCCGAGCACGTCCTCGACCGCTCGTTCCAGCCGTGCCACCCGTTCCGATCGGTCCTTCGGTTCGCCGGTGGTGTAGAACGCGTCCTCCGTCATCGCCGTCAGTTCCGCCGCCGCGGCCCGCAGCGCCGCCTGCTCGGAGGGCGTGATCGCCTGCGCGGGGAGCGACGCGGCGCCGGCGTGGTTCTGGCCGAGGGCGAACAGGATCAGCCCGACGAAGGCGAAACCGGCGAGGCTGCCGAGGAGCGGCTCGCGGGTGCGGTCGTTCTCGTCCGACGGGCCGTCGTTCTGCGACAGCATCAGCACGAACAGGAACGTCACGATGATGGCGCCGGCGTAAATGATGACCGTCGCCGCCATCAGGAACGGCGCCGCGAGCAGCAGGAACAGCCCGCACACGCTGAGGATCACGAACGCGAAGGCGATGGCCCCGCGGGCCGGGTTCCGCTGCGCGACGAGCACCATCCCGAAGCCGAGGGCGCCCGCC
>DASPHQ010000835.1:0-2210 GCA_035629595.1 Urbifossiella sp.
GGACGAGGCCGCAGTGGTACGGGGCCACGTCGTCGGCGACGAGGTTGAGTTTGCACGCCTCCGACTTGCCGACGAGGGTGATCACCCGGTTGACGACCCACGGGGCCTTCGGCGGCCGGCCGTTCTTGAACTCCAGCTGCACCACCGGCCGGGTCGTCGAGATGTCCGGGTCGGCCAGTACGGGGTCCCCGTCGAACCGGCCGGGGCGCGGCGAGACGGGGTTGCGGAGGGTGAGGCGGAACGGGCCGACCTTCAGCGTGGTGCCGGGGTCCATCCACCCGGGGCCGCGGGAGCCGTCGGGCCAGACGACGCCGGCCCGGCTGCCGAGGTCGAGGGCGTAGGCGCGGCCGTCGAGCACCTGGATCCAGGCGTGGCGCGGGTGCACGTCGGGGTCGGTGAGAGTGACGTCGCAGACGTCGTCGCGGCCGACGAGGGTGAACGGCTGGGGGACGGAGCCCTCGGCCATGACGCGGCCGTCGGCCTGCCCGACGCGGAGGTCGAGGGGGCCGCGGGCGCCGCACGCCTCGGCGAATCGGGCGATCAGCGGGTCATTCACGGGTCACGGCCCCGGGGGGCAGCAGAGTTTCGCTGCCAGTATAGGGTAAGTTTTCGGGTCGTGCGGGAAGTTGGGGCGGCGAAGCCCGGGGACGGCCGTCCCCGGGCTTTCCGCCCGCGAGTCGGAACCTGCTCTAAGCTCCGGTGCCGCGCCGCGGGTCGACCCGGCCGCGCGGTTGTGGTATAACCTGAACTGCGACCGCCGGCAGGACCGCCGGCCTCCCGAGGGTGCCGACTTGTCCGCCTCCCCCGCCGCCGCCACCGTCCGCTCGAAGCCGTGGGTCGCGTCCGTCGCCGGCACCGTGGCGGTGCTGGCGTTCGTCTACTTCCCGCTGTTCCAGTACTCGTTCGGCGAGTGGCTCAAGCCCGACTACTCGCACGGCTTCCTGGTGCCGCTGTTCAGCGTGTACCTGGCCTGGCTGTGGAAGGCGTGGGCGCCCGACGTGCTCGCCTGGCCGGACGTGCGTGGGCTCCTGTTCATCGTCGCCGCCGCCCCGGTGTTCCTCGTCGCCCGGTACACGAACTTCGCCACCGAGTGGCTGCAGGGGCTGTCGTTCGTGCTGGCCGTGCTCGGGGCGGTGACCGTGTTCGGCGGCGTGGCGTCGCTCCGCTGGCTGTACGCCCCGGTGCTGTTCCTGATGTTCATGTTCCCGCTGCCGTACCGCGTCGAGCACGCCCTCGGCTGGCCGCTCCAGAAGGTCGCCGCGGTCGGCTCCGAGTACGTGCTGCAGACGATCGGCTACCCGACGTACCGCGAGGGCGTCGTCCTCCACTGCCAGGACCACCTCCTGGAGGTGCAGAACGCCTGCAACGGGCTGAGCATGCTGCTGACGTTCCTGACGCTCTCGACCGGGATGGCGCTGGTGGTGAAGCGGCCGTGGCTGGACCGCGGGCTGATCCTCGCGGCGGCGGTGCCGATCGCCATCCTGTCGAACGTGCTGCGGATCAGCCTGACGGGGGTGCTGTACAACGAGGCCGGCAAGGAGCTCGGCGACAAGGTGTTCCACGACTTCGCCGGGTGGATGATGATGCCGCTGGCGCTGGGCGTGCTGTGGCTCGGGCTGAAGGCGCTCGACTGGGTGTTCCTCGAAGACCTGGGCCAGGCCAGCCGCGAGGACGTGATCAAGAACGTGACCGCGAACCCGGCGGGGCTGTTCATGCCGCAGTTCGAGGCGGCGGTCGGGAAGAAGAAGTGAAGGGGTGAAGGGGTGAAGGGGTGAAGGGGTGAAGGGGTGAAGGGGCGAGGGAAGAGCGTGTCTGATTCGTCACCCTCTCACCCCTTCACCCCTTCACCCCTTCACCTCTTCATCCTGTCGGCGGCGTTCGTCCTGTACGGCAGCTGGGTGCCGTTCGACTTCCGCGCCCCGCCCGGCGGCGACCCCCTTCGCTACTTCGCCGACTGCCTCCGCGAACGGACCGCCGTCCACTCCCGGTCCGATTCCGTCGGGAACGTCGCCGTCGCCGTGCCGCTCGGCTTTTTCCTACTAGCGGCGGCCCGGGTCGAGCGGCGCCGCGGCGTCGGCGAGCTCCTGGCGGCGCTGGCGCTGTGGCCGGTGGCGGTCGCGGTCGCGGTGGCCGCCGAGTTCGGGCAGGTGTTCCTCCCCACGCGGTACGCCACCAGCACCGACATCTGGTGTCAGGCCGTCGGCGCCGCC
>DASPHQ010000836.1:0-7863 GCA_035629595.1 Urbifossiella sp.
ATCACGTCACGGGGACACCGAACAGCCGTCGAGCGGGGTCGCGTCAGCGCCCCGCGCCTTCGCGGATCGGTGAGATGTGGGTACGCACGGGGCGCTGACGCGACCCCGCTCGACGGCCGGCTACCACGCCCGGCCGCACACCCACGCCCACGCCGACTCGCCCACCGCCGCCAGCAGCAGCAGGATCAGCACCCACTCCGTCCACTCCTGCCGCGCCCGGTGCTGCGTCACCGCCGCCTCGGTGCCGGCCCCGGCCTGAATCACCGCCGGCTCGAAGCCCAGCATCTTCGTCAGCTCCGCGACCGACGCCACGTCCAGGTTCGCCGACTCGCGCAGGTCCGGGTTCACCGCGAACACCGGCCCCGACGAGTCCGGCTTCCCCTCCGCCACGATCCGGTACAGCCCCGGGTCGGCCGTGTCCGTCGCGGTCAGCGTCAGCTTCTGGCCGGCGTCGGCGCGGGCCTTGTCGAGCCGCACCCGCCGCACCTCCTTCTCGCCGGCCCGCGGCGGCTTCACCAGGTCGAACAGCCCCTCGGCCTCCGGCGGGTGCCACACCAGCGGCTCCCCCGCCGTGCGCGTGCCGCCGGGCACCTTGCGGGCCGTCAGGTGCGCCAGCGCGAACTGCGTGAACGGCACGAACGCGTCCGACGCCCGGCCGGGGAAGTTCGTCCACCGCTCGTCGAGCGTCGTGGCGACGAACACCACCTCGCCCTCGCCCACCACCCGCGACGTGATGAACGGCTTCCCGTCGCCGGTGGCGATCAGCACCCGCCCGCCGGACGCGGCCGGCCCACGGGTGTCGAGCGGGTGGAGCTTCGTGATGGTGACGCCGCGGAGGGCGTCGCTGAACGGCCGCTCCTTGAACGGCGCCAGGAACGACGGCACCTCCACCGACTCCGGCGCCGGCACGAACGGCGCCGTCACCGTGGCGTTGTCCGGCTCGCCGTTCAGGTCGAACGGCAACAGCCCCACGCCGCCCGAGCCCAACACGCGGTTGTAGTCGGCGGGGATCAATTGGTCGCCGCCGCCGACGATCAGCCCGCCGCCGGCCGCGACGAACTCGCGCAGCCGGGCCACGAAGTCGGCGGGGAGGCCGCCGCGCGGGTCGGCGGCGGTCGCGGCCGGGGCGTTCAGCAGCACCACCACGTCGAAGTTCGCCAGCATCCCGGGGCCGACCTCGCCCACCGCCGCGACCGCCGGCCGCACGAAGTACTCTTCCGTGCGGTCCTGCGCCACCGGCGTCAGCGCCGTCCGCACGAAGTGCGACGCCGACTCCACCGGCATCGCCGGGTTCGGGTTGCCGTCCACGAGCAGCACGCGGATCGACTCGCGGACGAGAATGACGCGGTCGAAGCGGTTGTCGCCGGGGAGGTTGTCGCCGCTGATGCGCACGGTGAGCACCTGGGGCCCGGCCTCCTCCAGGTTGCCGGTGAGGGTGATCGGCATCACCTGCCCCGGCTCGATGTCGTCGCTCTGCTTCTCGTCCTGCACCGCCTTCCCGGCCAACTCCAGCCCCACCCGGATGCCCTTCGCCACCGTCGTCCCGGTGTTCTTGACGCTCACCACGAACGGCACCCGCGTGTTCGTGTGCGGGATGGTGCCGACGGCGGTCACGTCGGTGACGGCGACGTTCGTGACCTTGCGGTCCTCCTTGCCGCAGCGGACGAACACGAGGTTGGTCTTGGCGCGCAGCTCGTCGCACTTGTCGCGGAGGGAACCCTGCTGCCGCTCGAAGCCGAGCTTCTGCAGGTCGCTGAACAGGTACACCTCCTTGACCGGCGCCGTGCCGCTGTCCACCGCGGCGTGCGCGGCGGCGAACCCGGGGAGGAAGTCGCTCGACAGGCCGCTCGTCTGGATGGCGGGGATCAGCTGCCGGGCCTGGTCGAGGTTCGAGCGCGACTTGGGGCCGACGTTCTCGGCGCGGTCGCCGCACAGCACGATCTGCACTGTCGATTTCGGCGGCAGCGACTCGATGACGCCGAGCGCCGCCTCCTTGGCGCGGTCGAGGCGCGACTTCCCGTCGCCGTCGTCGGCGCCCATGCTGTACGACGTGTCGAACACGAGCACGGCGTCCACGGCGTCGCCGCGCCCGCCGCCGGCGGAGTCCTTGCCGGGCCGGGCGAGCGCGAGCGCCAGCAGAAGGATGACGAGGCAGCGCAGCGCGAGGAGAATCCACTCCTGGAACTTGAGGCGGCGGCTGGTCTGCTCGATGGCTTCCTTGAGGAAGTCCATGGCGGCCCACGGCAGCCGCTGGTAGCGGGCCTTGTAGAAGAAGTGGAGCGCGATCGGGATTCCGACCGCACCCGCACCGGCGAGCATCCAGGGGTTCAGGAACGTCATCGCGGGAACCTATTGAGCGGGGTCGCGTGAGCGCCCCGTGGCGGCGGCTACTTCTTGCGGCTGAGTTCGACCACCCCGTACCCCTGATCTTTGTTGCGGAACGCATTCGGGTTGAGCGGCGGGATCGCCTTGAACGCGGTCGGCCGGGCGTCCTCCCCGCTGAGCGGGGCGGAGACGACGAGCGTGTCGGACTCCAGCTTGTAGACCGCCCGCCACGGCGGGTACGGCCCCTCGTCCGTCGTCTTCCCGCCCTTCGTCGTGCTGTAGAGGAGGCGCCGCCGCACCTCCCCCTTCTCGTCCAGCGGGGTCACGTCCGCCTGTCGCGGCGCCTTCGTCGAGTCGAGGACGAAGCGGAGGACGATCGGCGGCACCGCCCGAGCGCCCTCCGCCGGCGGCCGCAACGTGACGAGGTCGCCCTTAATGGTGACGCCGGTCTGCTTGAGGTAGTCGGCCGGCGGGGCGCGGCGGTCGCCCGGAACGTCCAGCTTCGTGATCGTCCACTCGCCCTGAATCGCGGCGAGGTCGGGGTCGGCCTTCTTCGCCTTGTCGGCGGGCGGCTGGCCGGTGACGGCCGAGAAGCCGACCAGCCCGGCGGCGATGGTGAAGGCGGCGAACAGAGGGGCGTAGCGCATCGGCGGCTCCGGGGTTACTTCTTCTTGCTCAGGTACACGAGCGCGACGATGGCCTGATCGGTGCGGCTCCCCTTCTGGTTCTTCGGGGCGACCGTCTTGAACGCCGTCGGCCGGCCGAGTTCCAGGTCGGTCGGCAGGGCGAGAACCAGCCCGTCGCCCTCGAACTTGTAAATCCCCTTCAGGAAGCGGATCGGGAGCGGCACGGACTTCTCCCCCTTCTTCCGCGTGGTCGAGAACGTCTGCCGCGGCTCGAACTTCTCGGTCGCCTCCGTCAGGTCGAGGTGGGCGGGCGTCTGCGCCGGATCGACCTTCAGGAGCAGGTAGTCATCCGGTTGCTGCTGACCGGGCATGCGGACGTTGATCGTGACCCGGTTGTCGGTGGCCGAAACCGTCACCGCCTTCAATACCTTGGCGAGCTCGTCGGCCGGGATGTCATCCACGCCGGGCGGGAGATCGACCTTCGTGACGGACCACGCGCCGCGGAACTTCGCCAGCTCGGCGGCCGGCGACTTGTCCGTCTTGCCGGGCGGCGGCTGGCCGGTGACGGTCGAGAGGCCGACCAGCCCGGCGGCGATCGTGAAAGCGGCAAACAGCGGGGCGAAGCGCATCGGCGGCTCCACGGTGATACGGGCACCAACTCTCCGCTTCCGCCCGGCGAGCCGGGGGGGTCAGCCCCCGGATTCCTGGCTCGGGGCTTGAGCCCGGAGGGCGCCGGCGTGTAGCCCGGGGTGGAACCCCGGGCGGCCTGCGGCGGAGTTCGCGCCGCATCGCCCCACGAATCCCGTCGTCGCCCGCCCGGGGTTCCACCCCGGGCTACTCGCCGTCGCCCTCCGGGCTCAAGAATCCGGGGCTGACGCCCCCGGCTCGCCGGACGGATCACTTCTTCCGTGTCAGTTGGATCAGCATGGTCCCGCGGTCGTCGGACTTGTACGACTTCGGGTCCTTCGGCGGAGCGACCTTCAACTCGGTCGGCCGCGCCGACCTGCGCCCCAACGGGACACACACGGTCAGGGCGTCGCCGTCGAGCCGGTAAGCACACAGGCGCGCCGGCTCCGGGCCGAGGTCCTTGTACTTGACCTTCCCGTCCTTCCCGGGGCTAAAGAGCTCGTCCCGCCACGGCTGCCACTTTTCGTCGGTCATGGTCACGTCAACGTGGCGGGGCGTCTTCGTCGAGTCGAGCATCAGGAGGGCGTAACCGTTCTTCTCCTTCCCGGCCGACTTGCCGGTGAACTCGGCCGTGATGCGGTTCTCGCGGACGCTGATCTTGAGGTCCTTCAGCATCTCGTCCGGCGGCGCCTCGCCGCCCGGCAGCTCGACCTTCGTGACCGACCACTCGCCCTGGAGGCGGACGAGGTCGCCGTCGGCCGACTTCGCCTTCGGCGGCGGCAGCTGGCCGGTGGCGGCCGAGAAGCCGACCAGCCCGGCAGCGAACACGAACGCGGCGAGCAGCGGGGCGAAGCGCATGACTACCTCACGCGGACCAGGGTCTGGGTGGGCGTCTCGGAGTCGGTCAGCGACGTCGGGCGGGCGCCGCCGTGCCACGCCGGCGCCTTGGCGATCCGCAGCTCGTCGCCGCGCAGCTCGTAGACGCCGACCTCCTTCATCTCGACGCCGACCGCCCCGCGGGTGAACGTCCGCGGCCGGCCGTCCGGCTCCAGCGCCGTCAGGTCGATCTCCTTCGGCGCCGCACCCGGGTTCAGGGCGATGCGGCTGTGGCCGCGCTCCTCGGCGCCGGCGTGGTACGTCCAGCGGTCGCCGGCGATCCGCACCACCACCCGGTCGCGGCCGTCGGCCCCCTTCAGCACCCAGTCGCCCTGCATCCGGCCCAGGTCGTCGGACGGGCCGCGGAGGAAGGCGTACCAGACGACCACGCCGGCAACGGCCAGGAGCGGCAGCGCCACCAGGAGGCACCGCCGCAAGCGGCGGCGGGTCATCGCCGCCCCGTCTGGAGGCGGCGGACCAAGTACTCGCCCAGCGCCGCCACCAGCGGCCGGCTCGTCACCATGCGGACGTAATCGACGCCGCTCCCGTCGCACCCGCGCTGCATCCGGTCGAGGTAGTTCCCCACCACCCGCAGGTACGCCGGCCGCAACAGGTGCGGCCGCGTCATCAACTCCTCGAAGCCCTCCAGGCCGATGAAGCGGATGTTCCCGTCCAGCGGGAACTCGACCTCGTCGCGGTGCAAGATGTGGAACAGCATCACCTCGTGGCCGCGGTAGCGGAGGTGCCGCAGACCCGCCAGCGTCGCGTCCACGTCGTCGAGGGCGTCGGTGATGACGAACACCAGCCCGCGCCGGCCGATCCGGTCGGCGACCTCGTCGAGCAGCGGCCCGATGCGGGTGCGGTCGCGCGGCTGCGTCTCTTCGAGGGTGTGCGTGATCGCGTGGATGTGCCCGAGCTGGCTGCTCACGGGGAGCTCGGCGGCCCAGCCGGCGTTGAAGACCCGTAGCGACACGCTGTCGCGCTGCCGGAGGATCAGGTAGCTCAGCGACGCCGCGAGGAGCTTGGCGTACTCGAGCTTGTTCGTCTCGCCGGCGCCGTAGCGCATGGAGTTGCTGTTGTCCACGAGGACGTGGGCGATGTAGTTCGTCTCCTGCTCGTACTGCTTGATCGTGTAGCGCTCGGACCGGCCGTAGCTCTTCCAGTCGATGTGGCGGATGTCGTCGCCGGGGACGTACTCGCGGTGCTGGACGAACTCGACGGAGAACCCCTTGTACGGGCTCTTGTGGTCGCCGACGCGCAGCCCCTCGACGACCTGCCGGGCCATCAGGCCGAGCGACTCGGCGCGGGCGAGGACGTCGGGTTTGAGGTAGGAAGGCATCGGCTCGGGTGGGTGTTTTGGCTTGGGGCCGGTAGCCGCGGGCTTCAGCCCGCGCCCACGTCGGCGGTGTTCGAGGGGCGTTGCACCCTGGTGGACCCCACAGGTGGACGCGGGCTGAAGCCCGCGGCTACCAACGTCAGACGCCGGGCCGTCCTCCTACGCCGCCACCGCCCGCGCGGCGGCCTTGATCAGCTGCCGGATCACGTCGTCGATCGTCACGCCCTCGCTCTGGGCGGCGAAGTTCAGGATCAGCCGGTGGCGCAGGATCGGCATCGCCACCGCCACCACGTCGTCCCCCGCCACGTGGTTGCTGCCGCGCAACAGCGCGTGCGCCTTCGCGGCGAGGATCAGGTTCATGCTCGCCCGCGGGCCGGCGCCCCACGTCAGCCACTTCGACACGAAGTCCGCCGCCTCCGGCGTGCCCGGCCGGCTCAGCCGCGTGATCCGCTTGGCGAAGTGGAACACCTTGTCCGACACCGGCACCCGCCGCACCACCTGCTGAAGCCCGAGGATGTCGTCGCCGTTCAGCACGGGCGACACGCTGATCTTGGTGTCGGAGGTGCCGATCCGCATGATCTGCTCCTCCTCCTCGTCGGTCGGGTAGTCCACCTTGATGAGGAACAGGAAGCGGTCGAGCTGCGCCTCCGGCAGCGGGTAGGTGCCTTCCTGCTCGATCGGGTTCTGCGTGGCGAGCACGAAGAACGGGTTCCGCATCGGGTGGTCGACGCCGCCGATGCTCGCCTTCCGCTCCTGCATCGACTCCAGCAGCGCCGCCTGCGTCTTCGGCGGCGTCCGGTTGATCTCGTCGGCCAGGACGATGTTGGCGAACAGCGGCCCGGGGAGGAACTTGAACATCCGCTCGCGGGTGACGGGGTCGTCCTGGATGACCTCGCTGCCGGTGATGTCCGACGGCATCAGGTCGGGCGTGAACTGGATGCGCTTGAAGCTCAGGTCGAGAGCCTGGGCGAGGGTGCTCACCATGAGCGTCTTGGCGAGGCCGGGTACGCCCATGAGCAGCGCGTGCGACCGGCAGAAGATCGCCATGAGGAGCTGATCGACGACCTGTTCCTGGCCGATGATGACCTTGCCGATCTCCTTCCGCAGCCGCTGGTGGGCGGTGCGCAGCTTCTCGATCATCTGGACGTCGTTCGACTCGCCGACCTGGTTCATGATCGACACGGGGGTGCTCGGGACGGGAAAGCGGGGCGGGGAGGGCAAGGTGTTATGGTAACTGCGCCGGCGGCGGTTGCAACGGGCGGGGACGAAGAAAGCCCGGGGACGGCCGTCCCCGGGCTTTCAGCCCGCGGCCGGGTCCGGCGCCACCGTCACCGCCTCGGCGGTCCGCGCGTACCGCGCCCGGCCGACCGGCGTCCCCTGCGCCCGCGCCTTCCGCTCGAAGTTCGTCTCGTAGCCGCCTTCGGCGGTCGTCTCGGCGGTCAACTCGCGGAACGCCGGCATCGCTCGGAGGATGCCGGTCATCACGCCGAAGTACTCGGCCACGTCCGACGCCACGTGCAGCTCGCCGCCGACGGGGAGTGAGCGGGCGATGTCGGCGGCGAACTCGGGGGTGAAGACGCGGCGCTTCTTGTGCCGGGCCTTCCACCACGGGTCGGGGAACAGCACGTGGACCGCCGCGACGCTGCCGGGCGCGATGAAGTCGCGGAACAGCGCCTTGGCGTCGGCGCAGGTGGTCTTGACGTTCGGCAGCTGGCGGACGGCGACGCGGGTGGCGGCGTACAGCTGGTACTTCCGCACCACCTCGATGCCGAAGAAGTTGGCGCCCGGCCGGGCCGCCGCCTGGGTGACGAGGAACAGCCCCTTCCCCATCCCGACCTCGACCTCGACGGGGTGGGCGTTGCCGAACAGGGCGGCCCAATCCAGGGGCGAGGGGCAAGGGGCGAGGGGCAAGTCGGACCCCGGCGGATCGGCCTCGCCCCTTGCCCCTTGCCCCTTGCCCCTCAGCTCGCCCACGCCCCAGCGGCTGAAGCGGCGCGGCGGGTGCCACTCGTAGGGGGCGAGCTCGTCGGGGGCCAACCGCCGCGGCTTACGCACCCCGGAGCTCCTTCAGGT
>DASPHQ010000837.1:0-2865 GCA_035629595.1 Urbifossiella sp.
GGAGTTCGAGTTCCTGAAGGTGTTGTGCGAGATGGCCGGGTCGCTGCTGGCCGAGTCGCGCCGGTGGGAGAAGGCGTTCCGGAGCAAGACAGAGTGGATGGAGCGGAGCGCCGAGGAGGTGACCCGCGACACCTGCCACCACGTCGCCACCAACCTGGCGGCGTTCCCGGCCCTGCTGTCCGAGTTCCGCTTGATCACCGACGGGGACCAGCGGTTCCGGGTCATCGACGCCGAGTTCCAGACCTTCTACGACCACGTCAGCCGAATGATCGTGGGGACGCGGGACCGCATCCTGGTGGCGGGCGCGAACCGGCAGAGGGAGGACTTCGTCGCCGTCATCCGCAGCGCCTTCGACAACAACCCTGAGTACACCTGGGACCTCGCGACCGCCCCCGCCGCGCTTCCGATCGACCTGGACCGCCCGAAGTTCGAGAGCGCCCTCCTCCAACTCATCCACAACGCACAGCAGTGCCAGGTCGGGTCGCAGCAGGTGCGGCTGGCCGTACGCGTCCACCCGTTCACCCGGGCGGGGGAGCTGTGGGTCCGGCTGGAGGTCGGCGACAACGGCCCGGGGGTACCGGCCGAGTACAAGCAGGCGATCTTCAAGCAGTTCTTCAGCCGGCGGCCCAACGGTACGTCCGGCAACGGCGTGGGATTGTGGTTCGTCAAGCGGGTCGTGTCTGCTCACGGCGGCACCGTCGTCGAGTGCGGTTCCCCGCCGAACGGGGCGTGCTTCCGGATCGAGCTGCCCCAGTACGGGGTCGAGGCGCCCGGCTAGATCCCGCCGTACCCAGAGGTTTGAATCATGTGGGACTGGTTGAACATCCTGATCGTCGAGGATGTCGAGATCACCCTGAACTCGATGCGCCGCTACCTCACCACCCGATACCCGGGCGCGCGGGTGGACACGGCCACGACCGTGGCCGACGCGTTCCGGCGGCTGGAGTGGGCTCGCCTCAACAACCTCACGTACACGATCTTCGTCTTGGACTTCAAGCTCCCCAAGGCTCCCGGTGAGAACCCGGAGATTGACACCACTCTGCGGAAGCAGGTTCTCGAGTCCTCGACGCGGGACGCGGTCGTCTTCCACATCACCGCCTACCAGGACGACGAGGGCATCCTTCAGTTTCTCGTCGACGTGCAATCCATCGAGAAGGCCCGCCCGATCGTGATCGACAAACTCAAGTCCACCTGGACGGACGAGTTGTACGACCTGATCGCGAGGAAGCTCCACGGCGACCGGATCCGGGCCAGGCTCCTGCGCCTGTTCGGCGACCCGCGGGCGGCGGAACGCCCCCTGTACTTCGAAGACCCGTCCCGCCCGACCGGCGACGGCACCCTCACCCTGCAATTCCGCGACCTGTTCCAGGACATCGCGGACCACTGGAAGAGCCTCGACGACACCCTCAAAACCCGCATCCGGGAGGTGCTCGTCGTCGACGAGAAGGCCGACCCCGTGTACGTGAGCCTGATCTGACGCGTGGGAGCCGATCATGTGGCCGATCGACGCCAGAGTCTTCCGCGAGTTCGTCAAGAAGCTGGACCCCCACCCCGACCTCCCGTGCGGGCACTTCCTCGTCCATTACGCCGCCCGCCACCGGCCCCCGGCCGACGACATGGCCGTTTCCGGCGTCGAGGACGTGGCGCTGATCGACGCCTACGCCGCCGCGCTGGAGGCGGCCTACGCGACCTTCACCGCCGCGGGGTGGCCCGAACCGGCACCGGACCCGGCGTCCGGCCGCGTCCACGTCTACGTCCTCCACATGCCCGAGGTCGGGATCCCCGACGCCCCGTTCACGTTCCCGTACGGTCAGGGGTTTCACCTCGTCGCGCTGCGGTCGGAGAACTACGAACTGACCCGCGAGGCCATGATCCGCCGCGCGGAGGTCGAGGCCGTCCACGAGGTGGCCCATCTGTTCACCACCGCATTCGCGCGGCGGCACACGCAACTGCCGTGGGTGCCCGCCCCGTGGTACTGGTTCGACGAGGCCACCGCGCTGTTCGCCGAACACCTGGTCTTCGCCGGCCACGCCGAAACCCTTCGGTACGCGCTCCATTGGGTGCGCCGCCCCGAACTCCCGCTCACTGACAACCACGGGTACCTGTCCGGGTGGTTCGTCCGCTACCTGGCGGCGCGGTTCGGGCCCGACCTCCTCCGCGAGGTGTGGGAGCGGGTCGGGCCTTGCTCCACGCCCCTCGCCGCCCTGACGGATGAACTGACGGCCCGCGGGACGACGTTCCGCGAGGTCTTCGCCGGCGGGTACTGTGTCGACGCCGGGTTCGTGAGGCCGGTGTGCGCCCGGGTGTATGAGCGGTACGGCCGGCGGACGCTCGCCGGCCGGCACCAGGTCGGGCCGGGCGGGAAGGCGGTCGCCACCGGCACGGTCCTGCCGCTCGGCTGCGACTACCACACGGTCGCCGCGTCCGGGGTGGGTGCGGTCACGGTTCGTGCGGAGGTGTCCGAAGGCGACTTCGATTCGCTGGCGGTCGTGGCCGCGGTCGAGACCGGCGGGGGGATCGAGCGATCGAGCCTGACCCGACGGGCGGGCGAGCCCGGGTTGATCGGGACGCTCGACCTCGGCGGGGAGTCGCCGGCCGAAATCCTCGTCTCGATCACGGTCGTGCCGACGCCCGCCGGGGCGGGTCCGGGTCGGCCGCCCGCCGCCGTCCGCTACCACATCGTAGTCACCGCCTGACCGTCGTTCGAGCGGTTTCGATATCCTTTCTCTCGTTCCCCCGCTCCGCGGGGTAACGATTCTTCGGCCGCTCCGCGGCTTGCCCACGAACCCCTCAGCTTGCTGGACGGTGAGACGTGGCGCGCCGCGGAGCGGCGGCAGAACTGTTCCTCCGCGGAGCGGGGGAACG
>DASPHQ010000838.1:0-2556 GCA_035629595.1 Urbifossiella sp.
CGCGGCGGCCGGGCCGCAACCCCCGGACGAACTGGTCGCGGCCCTCCCCCGCGTGCTCGTCCTTCTCGACGAACGGTTCGACGACCTCCCCGCCCGGGCCGCGTGGCTCGCCCGGTTGGCGGCGGCGAAGGTGAGCGGCGGCGACGCCCTCGGCCTGGCGCGGTGGCGCGACCGGCTCGTCGCCCGCCTCCGCGAGAAGGGGCCGGGGCTCGACCTCGACGTGCCGTCGTTCCTCCGCTTCCACGGCACCGCCGCCCCCGACCGGTTCCGCACCGCCCGCGACTGGCTCGTTCGCGCCCGCAAGCCGGTCGAGGAGTGGGTGAAGAAGCTCGGCCCCGGCGGGCGGCTGCGGGCGGTCGGCATCGACGCCGAGCGGGCCTGCACCGCTGCGTACGCGGAGCTCATGCTGGCGTGGGGCCTCGGCTGCCTCGGGGAGCGGTCGCTGTCGGTCGAGTGGGCGGCGCGGGCGCGGAAGGCGCTGACCCGGACCGGCGGGCCGGGCGTCGAACCGGACACGCACGCGGTCCTGGCCGGCCTGTTCGCCGACCGCATCCGTGCGGTGCAGGACGGCCGCCCGCCCGCCGGCGGCATCCCAGCCGACCTCCTGCCGCGGTACGACGCCCTCCCCCACCTTGCCCGCTACGCCGTCGACCGCCTCCGCGACCACTCGCGCATCCTCGAACCGGTCCGCGAGGGGGTCGGCTTCCGCGGCCTCGACGCGCGACTGGTCCGCGGCTCGGACCGGCTCGGCGAACGCCTCCAGTTGCTCGCCGAGGACACCGACCCCGCCGCCAGCCGGGTCGAGGCCCGCGCCCTGCTCGACGCCTGTGCCGCCGACCCGTGCTCGGCCACGGTGCCGCGGGTGGCGCTGACGCTGCTCGACGCCGCCGGCCGGCTCGACGAGGGCACCGTCCGCGAGGCACTCGGCCACGCCGTCCCCGCGGCGACGTGGCTCGACGCCTGGCTCCAGACCGGCCGGTGGAACGAGGCCGAGCGGGCGGACTGCCTGAAGAAGTTCCTGGGCCGGCTGTTCGCGGGGGCGGCGGCGGCGGCGGCGCGGTTCGGTCTCGCGGCCGAGGTGCGGCCGCTGGCCGACTACCTGCGCCGACACGCGGGCACGGACGCGAACGTGCGGGAGGCCCTGACCCGCGCCGCCGGACCAGTGTTCCGCGCGTTCCGCAAGCTGGGGTTGGTGTCGGAGATGGTCGCGATCCTGGAACGGCTTGACCCCGGCCGCGGCGACTGGACGGCCGACGAGTCGCGGTCGCCACCCCGGCTCGGGCTCGCCGTCGGGTGGTTCGCGGCCGGCGACGACGACGCCGCCACACGCCTCCTGGACGACGCCCGCCGCCGGCTGATCGTGGCCCGCGAGGGCGACGAGCCCGCGCGCACCGAGTTGGCCATCGGGTACGCAGACGCCCTCGGGTTCGCCCCGCCGCGGGTCGCCCACGGCCGGCTCGAAGAACTGTTCCAGCGCCTCGACCGGGTCAGCATCACGGGCTCGACGAACCGCTACTTCACCCTGAAGCCGCTGGAACTGGTGGACGCCGTGGTCCGCGCCGTGGTGCCCGACGACTTCGCGCTCGGCCCGGCCGTCCGCGGCTGGCTCGCCGACGACGAGTTCCTGATCCGCCGCCGCGTCCACCGCGACACGGCCGCGGCGCGGGGCGGGGAATGACGCCGCCGCTCGCGTGCCTCCCGCCGGTGTGCATGATGCTCGCCAGCCTGTTCCTGGTCGGCCTCGTGCTCGTGCTCGGCGGCATGGTACACGACCCGCCGCCCGACCCGAACGCCCCGCCGGCGCCGCCGTCGACGTTCCCCGGGTGGTGGGTCGCGCTGCTGATCGCCGCCGCGGTCGCCGGGCTGATGGGCTTCATCGCCCTCATCGCCGCGCCGGTGTAGCCCTTGGAGGTTTCCCATGTTTCGCGTCGTCCCGCTCGCCGTTGCCGCCGGTCTGCTCGCCGGTCTCGTTCCCGCTCCACCCGCCAACGCCCAACCCGCGGCCGAGTGGAAGCAGACATGGGCCGACGAGTTCGACGGACCCGCGATCGACCCCGCGAAGTGGGACTTCGACATCGGCAACGGGTTCTTCAACTACGACGCCAACCAGTGGATCAGCGGCTGGGGCAACAACGAACTCCAGTACTACACGAAGGAGCCGACCAACGCCTTCGTGAAGGACGGCAGCCTCCACGTCCGCGCGGTCAAGGAGTCGCTGCACAACTGCGGGTGGACGTCCGCGCGGCTGCGATCGAAGAAGCGCGACGGCACCCGGCTGTTCGCGCAGCAGTACGGCAAAGTCGAGTTCCGGGCGAAGCTGCCGACCGGCAAGGGCGTGTGGCCGGCGCTGTGGATGCTGCCGCAGGACGACAAGTACGGCCCGTGGCCCACGTCCGGCGAGATCGACGTGATGGAAGCCCGCGGGCAGGAGCCTAACAAGGTGCTCGGTACGCTGCACTACGGGTCACGCTGGCCGGCGAACACGCACACGAGCAAGGAGCACGTCTTCCCCGCCGGGCAGACCATCGCCGACTGGCACGTCTACGGCGTGGAGTG
>DASPHQ010000839.1:0-11980 GCA_035629595.1 Urbifossiella sp.
CACGGCGCCGAGCGGCCGAAGGCCGACCTGAACTTGCAGCGCTTCACCACGCCGGCGAGCGTCGCCGCCGAGTTCGGCCAGTGGGAGGAGGTGCTGACGCAGCTCCGCTCCGGCGAGATGCCGCCGAAGAGCGCGAAGGCGCAGCCGACCGCGGCCCAGCGGCAGGCGGTGGTGGCGTGGCTGGAGGCGTTCCGCGCCCGCGAGGCCGAGCGGAACGCCGGCGACCCCGGCGTGGTGCTGCCGCGCCGCCTCAGCGTCGCCGAGTACGACGCCACGATCCGCGACCTGACCGGCGTGGACATCCGCCCGGCGCGCGACTTCCCCGTGGACCCGGCCAACGCCGCCGGGTTCGACAACACCGGCGAGGCGCTGACGATGTCGCCGGCGCTGCTGGCGAAGTACCTGCAGGCGGCGAAGCTCGTGGCCGAGCACCTGATGCTGAACCCCGACGGGTTCACGTTCGCGCCGTTCCCCGTCGTCACCGACACCGACCGCGACAAGCACGCCGTCCGCCGCATCGTGGACTTCTACCTCGCGCAGCCGACCGACCTGGCGCCGTACTTCTTCGCCGCGTGGCAGCACAAGCACGCCCCGAAGGGCACGCTCGCCGAGGCGGCCGCCGCCGCGAAGATCAGCCCGAAGTACCTGGCGACGGTGAACGCGCTGCTGACCGAGCCGGCCGGCGAGCGCGGCCCGGTCGCCGCGGTGCAGGCGCTGTGGAACGCGCTGCCGAAGGACGACGCCCGCCGTGGCTGCGAGGAGTTGCGCGACGTGGTGCTGAAGGTGCGGGGCCGGACGGCGGTGAAGGTGCGGAACCTGAGCGTGCCGGGAATGAACGCCGGGGCGCAGGCGCTGGTGCTGTGGAAGGACCGCGAGATGGCGACGAACCGCCGCACCTACGGCGGCGGGGCACTGACGCTCAAGACCGACGACCTCCCCGCCGCCGCGAAGGCGAAGCTGACGCCGCCCGAGGAGGTGGAACAACGCAAGGCCTACGAGGCGACGTTCACGCGCTTCTGTTCGGTGTTCCCGGACGCCTTCTACATCAAGGAGCGCGCCCGGGTGTTCCTCGGCCCGAACGGCGAGCAGGGGAACGCGGGTCGGTTGCTGAGCGCCGGCTTCCACAACCAGATGGGCTACTTCCGCGACGACCAGCCGCTGTGCGAGTTGATCCTCGACGCGAAGGGGAAGCGCGACCTGGACCGGCTGTGGGACGAGTTCGACTTCGCCTGCGACATCCCGGCGCGGATGCACTCGGGGCTGATCTGGTTCGAGCGGTCGGAGTCGGGGTACATCGCCGGCAAGCAGTTCGACTTCGCCCGCGCCGAGGACAAGGACGTGATCTCGCGGGACAAGTTCGGCCGGTTCCGCGACGAGTACGTCAAGCACACGCTGAAGCAGTCGCGCGACGACACCGCGACGCAGGCGGTGAAGGACCACTTCCGCATCAGCGAGGCGAACATCCGCCGCGTGGAGGCGGCCCGCGCCGCGGCCGAGCCGAAGCACGTCGCGGCGCTCCGAGCGTTCGCCGAGAAGGCGTACCGTCGCGGCCTGACCGCGGCCGAGCGCGACGGCGTGGCGGCGTTCTACCGCACCCTCCGCGGTGAGGAGGCAACGCACGAGGAGGCTGTGCGCGACACCGTGGTGCGCGTCCTGATGTCGCCGCACTTCTGCTACCGCGTGGACCTGCCGGCGCCGGGTGCGACGGGCCGCACGGCCCCGCTCGCGGACGACGCGGTCGCCAGCCGGCTGAGCTACTTCCTGTGGTCGAGCATGCCCGACGCCGAACTGCTGGGCCACGCCGCGAAGGGGACGCTGCACCGGCCCGACGTGCTGACGGCGCAGGTGCGGCGCATGTTGAAGGACGACCGCGCCCGCGGTCTGGCGGTGAACTTCGGCGGCAGCTGGCTCGACTTCAAGCGGTTCGAGGAGCACAACGCCGTGGACCGCGGCCGCTTCCCGCAGTTCGACACCGACCTCCGCGCCGCGATGGCCGAGGAGCCGGTGCGGTTCCTGCTGGACGTGATGCAGTCCGACCGCCCCGTGACCGACGTGCTGGCCGGGAAGCACACGTTCGTGAACCGCACGCTGGCGAAGCACTACGGGATGCCGCCGCCGGCGCAGGGGTGGGCGCGAATCGACGACGCGGACAAGTACGGCCGCGGCGGCGTGCTGCCGATGGGCGTGTTCCTGACGCGAAACGCCCCGGGGTTGCGCACCAGCCCGGTGAAGCGCGGCTACTGGGTCGTCACGAAGCTACTCGGCGAGCGCATCCCGCCGCCGCCGCCGGACGTGCCGGAACTGCCGGCCGACGAGGGGAAGCTCGGCACGCTGACGGTCCGGGAGGCGCTGGCCAAACACCGCGAGCACCCGAGCTGCGCCGGCTGCCACGCCCGCTTCGACTCCTTCGGCCTGGCCTTCGAGGGCTTCGGCCCCGTCGGCGAGAAGCGGGCGAAGGATTTGGCCGGCAACCCCGTTGACACCCGGGTGTCGTTCCCCGGGAATGAACAGGGTGAAGGCGTCGGCGGCCTGCGACAGTATTTGCAGACGCGGCGGCAGGAGGCATTCATCGACACGCTGTGCCGCAAGCTGTTGGCGTACGGCCTGGGCCGCACGCTGCTGCTGAGCGACGAGCCGCTGGTGGCGGCGATGAAGGCCCGGCTGGCGCGCGACGGCGGCCGCTTCGCCGGGCTGGCGGACGTGATCGCGACGAGCCCACAGTTCCTGAACCGGCGGAGCGGACCCTGATAACCCGGTTGGTTCGGTTGCCGCTTGCGGCTTCGCGAAGCCGCAAGTGGCAACCGATCCGGCCCCGAGGAGCCCCCGATGAGCCCGAAGCCCCCGATCGCCCGGCGGACGTTCCTCCGCGGGGCCGGCGTCGCGGTCGCCCTGCCGTGGCTCGAATCGCTCCCGGTGTGGGGCGCCGACCCGGCAACGCCGCCGCGGCGGTTCGCCGCCCTGTTCATGGGCAACGGCATCAACGGCAACCACTGGTGGGGCAAGGGCGAGGGCGCCACCCTCGAACTCGGCAAGAGCCTCCAGCCGCTCGACCCGGTGAAGTCGCGGGTGAATGTGCTGAACGGCCTGTTCAACAAGTCCGCCACCGGCGTCGGCATCCACCCCGGCCAGACCGGCAACGTGCTCTCCGGCGCCGCCCTCCAGAAGGGGGCCGAGCTGCGCGGCGGCGTCAGCGTCGACCAGGTGCTCGCCCAACACGTCGGGCAGCACACGCCGCAGCCGAGCCTGGTGCTGGGGTGCGAGCAGCCGACCACCGGCTACCACGAGACGAACTTCTCGCTGGCGTACAGCTCGCACATCTCGTGGCAGAACGCCACGTCGCCGGTGCCGATGGAGGTGTACCCGTCGCTCGCGTTCGACGCACTCTTTGGGGGCCGCGGCGACCGCCGCACGCGGAGCGTACTCGACGCGGTGCGCGGCGACGCCGCCTCGCTGTCGAACCGCGTCAGCGGCGCCGACCGCGCCCGGCTCGACGAGTACCTGACGAGCGTGCGCGAGGTCGAGAAGCGCGTCGCCCCGGCGCGGCAGGCCCGCGACGCCGCGGCCGAGCGCCCGCAGGCGGCGACGATGCCGCGGCCCGCGAACGGCCTCCCCGAAGACCTCCGCGACCACCTCCGCCTCATGTGCGACGTGATCGCCCTCGGCTTCCAGACCGACCGCACCCGCGTCGCCACGCTGCTGATGGCCCGCGACCTGTCCGGCCTGACGTACCCGTTCCTCGGCGTCCGCGGCGCCCACCACCCGGCGTCGCATAGCGACCTGTCCGACGAGTACGAGAAGATCACGACGTTCTACGTCAGCCAGCTGGCGTACCTCGCCAACCGGCTGGACGCGATGAGGGAGGGCGAGCGGTCGCTGCTGGACAACTCATGCCTGATGTTCGTGTCGAACATGTGGGCCGGCAGCCGCCACGACTCGAACAAGCTGCCGGTGGTGCTGGTCGGCGGCCTCGGCGGCACGCTCCAGGGCGGCCGGGCGCTCGACTACCTCAACCGCGGCGACGCCAACCGCAAGCTGTGCAGCCTGTACCTGTCGATCCTCGACCGGATGGGCGTCCGCCTCGACCGGTTCGGCGACGCCGACACCCGCCTCGCGGGGCTGTAGGCCCGCGGGGCCGTCCGGGGCCGCCTGCCCCCGGGCGGACCCGCCGCGCGGATTTTCCAGAATTCATGTCCGGTTTTTCGCCGCGATTGCAATTCTCCTGTCACCCCGGGCGGTGACGGACCCGCATCCCGTCCGACCGGGTAAACCCCGGAACCTAGCACCCACCATGTTCTGGTCCCGCTCGCCCGCCCACCCGCGGCCCGCCCTCCGCACCCGCCTGCGGCTCGAATCGCTCGACGACCGCGTCGTCCCCAGCTCCCTGTTCGACAGTGAACCGCCTCTGTCGCTCCGCGGCGACCTCGGCGGCCCGCCGCTGAACGTCGCCCCGCGGATCATCAACCTCGCCGGCGTGGAGACCGGCATCGGGTGGTACCGGTTCACCGGCCAGGTGGTCGACTCGACCACGGTCGGCGGGCTGACCGTGACCTTCGCCGGCGTCCCATCGCTCCAGGGTCAGACGACGACGACCGCGGCGGACGGGACGTTTTCCTTCACCATCCGCGTCAACACCGACGGGTCGGACGTCGGCGAGGTGCGGGCGCAGACGACGGCCAACGGACTGACGTCGGACGAGGCGTCGTGCTACATCTCGCCCACCCCCAACTGACCGGGCGTGGCCCCAACCGAGGTACGGCTGATGACGATCGGCGGACGTGACCGGGGGGCAGCGGCGGTGTTGCCGCTGGTGCGGGCGGCGATGGCTCGCGGCGAGGGCCCGCCGGCGGTCCGCGACTGGGTTCGCGCTCACGGCGAGCCGGCCGCCCGGCACCGCCGGTGGACGGCGGACGACGAGGCCCGCGCCCGGGTGCTGGCGCGGCGACTGGCGCGGCGGCTGGCGGTGCGCCTCCGCGCCGGTGCCGACACCTGCCGCCTTGCGGCGACCGTCGGCTGAGTCACGCCAGCGCCGCGTCGATCACCTCGCCGGCGTTGTCCGTCAGCCGCTCGTTCCGGCCGTTGTGGCGGAACGTCAGCCGCAGGTGGTTCAGCCCCAGCAGGTGCAGCACGGTCGCGTGGACGTCGTGGACGTGCGTCTTCCCCTCCGCGGCGCGGAGGCCGATCGGGTCGGTGGCGCCGATGACGGTGCCGCCCTTCACCCCGCCGCCGGCCAGCCACATGCAGAACCCGTGCGGGTTGTGGTCGCGGCCGTTGGTCCCCTCGCTCATCGGCGTGCGGCCGAACTCGCCGCCCCACACCACCAGCGTGTCCGCCAGCAGCCCGCGCCGCTTCAGGTCGGTCAGCAGTGCTGCCACCGGCTTGTCGCTGGCGAGCGCGAGGCGCGAGTGGTTCCCCTCCAGGTCGGAGTGGCCGTCCCAGCCGTTGGTGTCGCCGCTGTAGAGCTGCACGAACCGGACGCCGCGCTCGACCATCCGCCGGGCCAGCAGGCAGCGGGTGCCGAACTCCGCCGTCTCCGGCCGGTCCACGCCGTACAGCCGCTTCGTCTCGTCGGTCTCCTTCGACAGGTCCACCACCTCGGGGGCGTGGGCCTGCATGCGGAACGCCAGCTCGTAGGCGGCGACGCGCGCGGTCAGTTCGGTGTCGTGCGGCCGGGCGGCGGCGTGGGCGTGGTTGGCCCGGCCGACGAAGTCGAGGGTGCGCCGCTGCTGCACGTCGGACACCGGCGACGCGAGGTGCGCCACCGGCTGCGCCCCGCCGCGGACGAGGGTGCCCTGGTACGCGGCGGGGAGGTAGCCGTTGCCCCACGCGGGGGCGCCGCCCTTCGGCCAGCCGCCGGGGTCGGGCAGCACCACGAACGCCGGCATGTTGCGGTTCTCGGTGCCGAGGCCGTAGCTGGCCCACGCCCCGAGGCTCGGCCGGCCCATCAGGATCGAGCCGGTGTTCATCAGGTACACGGATTCCGGGTGCGTCACGCTGTCGCCGTGGCAGCCGCGGAGGAGGCAGATGTCGTCCACGCACGCGCCGACGTGCGGGAACCAGTCGGACACGTCGATCCCGCTGCGGCCGTGTTTGGTGAACGTGCGGCGCGAGGCGAGGAGGCGGTTGCGGTCGACGCCGCGGCGCGTCTTGACGGGGCCGAAGCTGGCCGGCAGCGGCTGGCCGTGGAGGCGGGCGAGTTCGGGCTTCGGGTCGAACGTGTCGACGTGGCTCGGCCCGCCGGACATGAACAGGAAGATGACGCGCTTGGCGGTCGGCTCGTGGTGCGGCCGCTTCGGCGCGAGCGGGTCCGCCGGGCCGGGGGCGTCGGCAGCCGCAGCCTCTTCGGCCAGCATCGCGGCGAGGGCGAGGGCGCCGAAGCCGCCGCCGGCGGAGCGGAGCAGGTCGCGGCGGGAGAGCGGGGTCATGGGGTGGTCCTTCGGCGGTCGTCTGTCGAGGCGATCCGGGCGAGCCGACCGCCGTGAGGCGGCGGGTGACGTTCCTGACGCGCATCACCCGCCGCCTCACGGCGGTCGGCTCGCCAGTACGCGCTCAGTCCAGGTACACGAATTCGTTCAGGTTGAACAGCGCCCGGCACAGCTCCGACAGCGGCGACTCCTCCAGGAACCCCGCCGCCAGGGCCTGTTCGGCCGGCGTCGCGTTGCGCCCCAGCACCAGCCGGTATGCCAGCGCCACGCGCCCCGATTCGGTGTCCGCGTCGCGTGTCACCCGCTCTGCCAGCGCCTTCGCCGCGGCCGTCGCGTCGGCCGAGTTCAGCAGCGCCAGCGCCTGCGGGGCGGTGGTGCTCCGCTCGCGCTTCGGGCAGCTGTTGTTGTTGTCCGGCAGGTCGAACGCCTCCAGGAACGGGTCGCGGAGGTTGCGGCGGGCGAACAGGTACACGCTCCGCCGCGTGTGCTCGGCCGCGTCCGCCGTCACCGGTACCGGCCGCGACCCGCCCGCGGCGCGGGCCAGCTCCGGCAGCACCACACCCGGGCCGCCGGCCTTCGGGTTCAGCCGGCCGCTCGCCGCCAGCAGCGCGTCGCGCACCGCCTCGCCTTCGAGTCGCAGCCGGTTCATCCGTGACAACAGCCGGTTCTCAGGGTCCAGTCGGGCCGCGTCGGCGCTCACGGTCGTGGACTGCTGGTACGTCTCCGACAGCAGCATGAGCCGGTGCATCCGCTTCAGCGTCCAGCCGCCGTCGGCCAGCTCGCACGCTAGCCAGTCGAGCAGCTCGGGGTGCGTCGGCGGGCTCCCGCGGGTGCCGAAGTCGCTCGCGGTGGCGACGATACCGCGACCGAAGTGGTGCTGCCACAGCCGGTTCACGACCACCCGCGCCGTCAGCGGGTTGTCCGCCGACGCCACCCACTTCGCCAGCGCCAGCCGGCCTCCCTTCTGCTCCCCGCCGCCGAGCGCCGTCGGGAAGCCCGGCTGCACCTCGGCCCCCTTGTTGCCGAGCTCGCCGCGCTCCAGCACGAACGTCCTCGGCGGCGGCCCCGGCCGGTCGGTCAGCCCGATCGCCACCGGACGCGGCCGCGGCTTGTCGCCGTCGAACGCCTTCAGCTTCGCCCGCAGCGCTTCGGCCTCGACCTTCTCGGCCGGCGCCAGCGCCTTCGCCACCTCCGCGTCGGTGACGCGCACCTTCGCCGCCGTCTCGGCGACGAGTTCGAGTTGACCGCCCGACCGCTTCTCGGCCGGCGTGCGGTGCGCCGCCTGCGCGTCCGCCGACAGCTTTGCCAGCTTCGCGTCGAACAGCTTCCGCCGGTGAGGCCCCTCGACGGCGTCCAGCGCGGCGGTGATGTCCTTCGTCCGCTCGCGGTAGCGCTCCTCCGCGAGCACGGCGGCGCGCTCGTCGGCCGGGGTGCTGACGCTCAAGTCGGTGCGGAACGCGGCGGCGGCGAAGAACGCCTGGAAGCGGAAGTAGTCGGCCTGCGGGATCGGCTCGAACTTGTGGTCGTGGCAGCGGGCGCACGTCAGCGTCAGGCCGAGGAACGCCAGCGCCGCGGTGTCGGTCATGTCGTTGAGAGTGTTCAGCCGCCGCTGGGCCTGGTCGGAGGCGTCGGTCATGTCCGGGCCGAGGACGTTGAACCCGGTGGCGACGCGGGCCGCGGGGTCGTTCGGGAACGCCACGTCGCCGGCCAGCTGCTCGGTGATGAACCGCGTGTACGGCACGTCGGCGTTCAGCGCCCCGATGACGTAGTCGCGGTACCGCCAGGCGTCCGGCCGCGGCTCGTCGAACTCGTACCCGTTGGTGTCGGCGTAGCGGGCGAGGTCGAGCCAGTGCCGGCCCCACCGCTCGCCGTAGTGCGGCGACGCGAGGAGCCGGTCGATCACCTTCGCCCAGGCGTCGGGGCTGCGGTCGCGGACGAAGGCGTCGGTCTCGGCGGGCGTCGGCGGCAGGCCGGTGAGGTCGAACGTGGCGCGGCGGATCAGCTGCTCGGGCGTCGCCCGTGGAGCCGGGGCGAGCTTTGCGGTAGTGAGGCGGGCGCGGACGAAGGCGTCGACGGGGTTCGCGGCGCCGGCCGGGACCGGCGGCCGGGCGGGCTTCTTCCAGGCCCAGTGGTCGTCGGCGCGCGCGGCCGGCGCCAGCAGCAGGACGAGCAGGGGAGCGAGGCGGAACATGGCGGGCCGCGGTGGGGAGGGCATACCCCTCAAGTGTCCCGCCCGCGGCCCCGGAAGTCAACCGCCGTCACGGCTGGATCGGCAGCTTCAGGTCGAGCGGCCGGCCGGCGCGGACCACACGCACGGCCACCGCGTCGCCGGGGCGCTTCGCGGTCAGCACGTGCGCGAACACGTCCGTCTCGCGCACCAGGTCCGTGCGGCCGTCGAACGACACGATCACGTCGTCCTTCCTGAAGCCGGCGTTCTTCGCCGCGGCGTGAGGGCCGTACTCGCCGACGTGCTTCGCCAGCAGCGCCATCCCCGTCGCGGGAACGCCCGCCGGCCGCTCGCCCGCCGGCAGCGCGGTCAGCAGGATGCCCCCGGTCGCCATCCGCCGGTAGCCCCACGAACTCGCCCGCCACGACAGGTCGTCGGCCCGCCGCCACCCGGCCGGCAACTTCCAGTCGAACCCCATCTTCTTCCCGTCGCGCTGCACACTCACCTCCACCGTGCCGCCTTCCGCGGGCGTGCGGTGCAGCACCCACTGCACGTCGGCGATCGACAGCAGCCGTTGCTCGTTCATCGCCGTGATCACGTCGCCGGCCTTGAGCCCGACCGCCTCGGCGGGCGAGCCCTTCGTCACACCCTGCACCGTGGCCGTCTCGCGCGGGTCGAGGATCAGGCCGAGCGCCTTCGGGTGCGGGTACGGGAACAGCACCTCATCGGGCAGCGGCCCCTGCTTCCACAGGTGGTCGCGCTGGGCGTCGCCGACCTGGTGGCAGTGGATGCAGCTCTGCACCACCTTCCCCTGGTAGTCGAGGCCGGCGCCGTACTTCGTCAGCGTCGGGAAGCGCTCCGGCACCGGGAACAGCGGGGCCGGGCCGCGCTTCATCGCCAGCCCCGGCGGCATCGCCGCGCCCGCCGGCCGGGCCGCGTACGCGGCGTGCAGGTCCAGCCCGCCCCGCAGCGCCTTCGCTAGCCCGAGCAGCGACACGTCGCCGATCCAGTTCGTGCGGTCCGAGCGGGTGCCGAACCGGCCGTAGATCGTGCCGTCGGCGTTGAACAGGAACACGGCGAACGACTGGTCGGTGTCGAACTGGAACAGCGACAGATCGAGCCCGTTCGCGGACACGATGCGCACGCGGACGTACTGCGCCAGCAGCGGCTTCAGCGCCTCGTCGGTGTCCACCAGCTCGTCGTCGAGCTTCACGCACTCCTCGCACGGGATGCAGCGGAGCACGGCCACGATCGGCTTGCCGGTCGCCTTCGCCTCGGCCCGCGCCTTCGGCAAGTCGTTGTAAATCCAGTACCCGGCGGCCTCGACCTTCGCCTTGTCGTCGCGGACCTTCTTCTCGCGCGGGGGAACCTGCGCCGCGGCGGGGCCGGCGAGCGCGAGCAGCAGTGCGGATGTGAGGAGCAGGCGGGGCATGAGGTGCGCTCCGGCGGGGTGACGGTCTGACCGCGACACTTGGTTCCAGGCGAGTGGGGGACCCCGTCCCAGAAGCATTGAGTCGTCTGGAAGAATCTATGTTGGAGTGTCGCCCGCGGCCCGTCAGCGCGGCTCATACGACGGAACGTCGTGAAACGGCAGCACTTCCACCACGCCGGTCCTGTCGCGGTCGGGCGGCGTCAGCCCGGGGGTGTTGTAGCCGCCGCAGCCGATCAGGATACGGTCGCCCACCCGCACCTCCAGCGTCCCATGCCCGACCGACGCGAACGACCCGTACTTCACCTTGTCGGCGTGCGCGGTGAACCGGAACGAATCGACCACCGTCGTCACCGGCCGGTCCTTCGCCACCACTCGCACCGGCAACCCCGGGCCGGTCGCCGCGTCGACCGCCAGCCGGCCGGACAGGTTGAACGCCCCGGGCCGGACGAACTCCAGATGCGCCGACAGCCCGTGTCTGGTTTCCGTCCCCGGCCGGTTCCCGAACGACCGGCACCACCCGGCCAGGAGTTTCACGTCGGCGGGGGCGGCGTTGCGGACCGCGGCCGGGTCGTGCGGGCCGAGGAACGCCGCGCCGGCCCAGCCCTCGCGCACCCCGAGCGTCGGGTCGTCGGCCGCCGTCCGCACCGGGGCGAACCGGTGCTCGACCCGGTACGGGTCGGTGTGGACCGGGACCAGTAGCGTGTCCCCGACGTTGACCAGCGGGTACGCCGACCCGCCGGTCAGCCCCGGGTACACCTCCCGGACGGCCCCGCCCTCGCCGACGGTGACGGGCAGCTCGTAGGCGAGGGCGGTGCCCCACAACGGCGCCTTGGCGAGCGCCTCCGGGGAGATGTCGAGTCGCGCGGTGTAGCGGAACACGTACCGCCCGGCGGTCTTCGCCCGGATGCGGGCGTACCAGAACCGCTCGGCGCGGGCGCTGCCGACGCTGGTGCGGGTGCGGCCTGGTTCCCCGCCGAGGTACTCGAAGTGCGGGCCGACGGCGGCGCGGACGGCGGCCGGGAACGCGGCCACGTCGGGGACGCGCTTCGGCTCGGGGGCGACGGGGGCGGCCGCGAGCGGCGCGGCGAGTACGAGCAGCGCGAGGGAGCGGAGCATCGGAAGGGCTCCGGGCGAAGGGGAGGCGAGAGTGCCGGTAGCCGCGGGCTTCAGCCCGCGCCCACGTCGGCGGTGTCACGGGGGCGTCACCCCTGCACTCCGCCACAGGTGGGCGCGGGCTGAAGCCCGCGGCTACCGGCTCTCCAACTCGGTGGTCAGCGCGCCTCCAGCGTCAGGCTCTCCGAGTGGCTGTTGAACTCCGGCGCGTACAGGCACTGGATCGCCGCGAAGCCGGTGCTGTACACCCCGCGGTGCTGCACACGCACCGGGTACTCGAACACGTAGTTCCCCTTCGGCAGGTAGTCCACGAAGAAGTGCGTCGCCGCGTCCTTCGTGCTCTCGTAGTACGCCAGCCCGTCCTGGAACCGGTACCGCGACAGCACGTTCACCGGCTCCGTGCCGCTGCCGCGATAGTCCTTCAGGTGGACGTACTCCATGTCCCGGTCCGTCCGCAGCACCATCCGCACCAGCACCTCGTCGCCGACGTTGATCGGCGCCCTGGCGAACGGGTCGAGCTTCGGCCCCTGCTTCGTGTACTGCTTCAGGAACAGCCGCTTCTCCAGCTTCAGCGGCCCGTCGGCGGCCACCGTCACCTTGTCCAGGTCCTCCAGGTACGTCCAGTGGGCGCTCCCCCAGCTCACGCCCTTGTCCTTCTTGTTCAGCGTGATCGCCGACATCGACGGCTGCACCTCGGTGCGCAGGAACCGCTCCTCGTAGAAGCCCGTGCCGGCCTCCACGTTCCGCGGCTCGATCTTGCGGTTGCCGACGGTCACCTCGACGAGCGCGTCCGACTTCAAGAGGTTCTCGCCGCGGAGGAGCAGCGCGTAGACCGCGTCGGCGGTG
>DASPHQ010000840.1:0-4886 GCA_035629595.1 Urbifossiella sp.
CCGGCGGCCTGCGCGTGACCGGGTACGACCTGCGCGACGAATGCCGGGAGCGGCTCGCGGCGGCCGGCGGGTCGGTCGCGCCGTCGGTCCGGGCGGTGTTCGAGTCGTCCCGGCTGATCGTGCTGAGCCTCCCCGACAGCGCCGCCGTCGCAGCCGTCCTCGCGGAAGCGGGCGACGCCCTCGCCGGCGCGACGGTCGTGGACACGACCACCGGCGACCCGGACGCGACGGCGGCGACCGGCGAGCGCCTCGCGGCGGCGGGAGCGGAGTACATTGACGCGACACTCACCGGGTCGAGCCGGGAAGCGGCGGCGGGCGAGGTGGTGGTGACGGTCGGCGGACTGGTGGAAGCCTTCCGGGCGTGCGAGCCGCTGTTCCGACTATTCGCGCGGCGGTGGTTCCACGTCGGCCCGTGGGGGAGCGGGGCGCGGGTGAAGCTCGCCGTCAACCTGGTGCTCGGGCTGAACCGGGCGGCGCTGGCCGAGGGGCTCGGCTTCGCCCGCCGGTGCGGGCTCGACCCGGCCGCAGTGCTGGAGGTGTTCCGCAGCGGCGCGGCCTACAGCCGGGTGATGGACACCAAGGGGCGGAAAATGGTCGAGGGCGACTTCGCCCCCGAGGCCCGGCTGGCCCAACACCTCAAGGACGTCCGCCTCATCCTCGCGCAGGGCGAGCGCGTCGGGGCGAACCTTCCCATCAGTGCGGTCCACGAGGGACTGCTCGCGCGGCTCGTCCGCGACGGGTTCGGGGAGTGCGACAACAGCAGCGTGGTCCGGGCGTTCGACCCGGCGGGGGAGCCATGAACCACCGCGTCCTCGGGCGGACCGGGCTGCGGGTGTCGGTCGTCGCGTTCGGCGCCGGGCCGGTGTCCGGGCTGATGACCGGCGGCGACGCCGCGCTCCAGCTCGCCACGGTCGAGCGGGCCGTCGCGGCCGGCGTGAACTGGTTCGACACGGCCGCCGGCTACGGCGACGGGCGGTCGGAGGGGAACCTCGGGCGGGTGCTGGCGGACCTCGGCGTCGCCGATGGTGTCCACATCGCCACGAAGGTCCGCGTCCCGGGCGAGCACCTCGACGACCCGGCCGACGCGATCGCGCGGTCCGTCCGCGACAGCCTCGCCCGCCTCCGGCTCCCGCGCGTTGCGCTGCTCCAGCTGCACAACGGCGTCACGGCGCGGCGCGGCGAGGAGGCGAACGCGGTGACGCCGGCGGACGTGCTGCGCGCCGGCGGCATCCTGGCGGGGCTGGAGCGGGTGAAGGCCGACGGCCTGGCCCGGTTCGTTGGGCTGACCGGGACGGGGCACCCGGCCGCGCTCCGCGAAGTGATCCGCACCGGTAGCTTCGACACGATTCAGTCGCCGTACAACCTATTGAACCCGAGCGCCGGCCGGGCCGGCGGCGCGGCCGAGGGCGACGCCGACTACGGGAACGTCTTTGCCGACTGTGCCGCGATGGGTGTGGGGGCGTTCGCCATCCGGGTGTTCGCGGGCGGGGCGCTGCTCGGCCGCCCGCCGAGCGCCCACACCCTGCGGACGCCGTACTTCCCGCTCGCCCTCTACGAACGAGACGCGGCCCGCGCGGCGGCGCTCCGGTCCGAGGTGCCGATGCCGGTGCTGGCGCTGCGGTTCGCCCTGGCGCACCCGGCCGTGTGCGCGGCGATCGTCGGCTTCGGCTCTCCCGCGGATGTCGATGAGGCGACGAGCGGAGAGCCGGACGGGCTTCCGGTGTGGTAAAATCGCCCGGGTAGTCGGGCGGAGGGCGCTGATGTCCGCGAAGCTCTGGTGGGTCATCCCGGTGCTGCTCGCCGCGGCCGCGCCGTCGCGCGGGGCCGACCCGGTGGTCAAGTCGTGGGCGCTCGAACCCGTGCGTCGGCCATCCCCGCCGGCGGTGCGCGAGGCGGCGTGGGTGGCGAACCCGATCGACGCCTTCGTGCTGGCGAAGCTCGAAGCCGCGGGGTTGCGCCCCGCCCCGCCGGCCGACCGCCGCACGCTCGTCCGCCGCGTCACCTTCGACCTGACCGGCTTGCCGCCGACCTCCCCCGAGATCGACGCCTTTCTCGCCGACCGGTCGGCCACCGCGTACGAGAAGCTGATCGACCGGTTGCTCGCGTCGCCGCACTACGGCGAGCACTGGGCGCGGCACTGGCTCGACGTGGCCCGCTTCGCCGAGACCGACGGGTTCGAGGACGACCAGCAGCGCTTGCACGCCTGGACGTACCGCGACTACGTCATCCGGGCGTTCAACGCCGACAAGCCTTACGACGTGTTCGTCCGCGAGCAGGTCGCCGGCGACGCCCTCAAGCCGGTGACGGCCGACGGGATCGCGGCCGTCGGCTTGCTGGTAGCCGGCCCGTGGGACGCCGTGCAGCGCGTCACGCCGAGCAAGCTCGGCCGCCTCCGCTCGCGCGAGGAGCAGCTCGAAGAGATGGTCGGCGCCGTCGGCCAGACGTTTCTCGGCCTCACGGTCCAGTGCGCCCGCTGCCACGACCACAAGTTCGACCCCATCCCGCAGACCGACTACTACCGCATGAAGGCCGTGTTCGAGGGCGTCGATCACGGGCTCAGGCCGCGCGCCCACGGCACCCGGCGGATGCTGAGCGACGCGGACGACGCCGCGTGGCAGAAGGCCACCGCACCGCTGCGGGCGCGGATCGACGCTCTGGAGAAGTCGGCGGCTGACTTCGACAAACAGGCGGGCGGCGCGGGGAAGGAGACGGACGCGGCGAAGGAATTGAAGGCGAAGGCGGCGGCCGCGCGGAAGGAGCGCGACGACGCCCGGAAGGAACTCGACGCCAAACACCCGGTCGTGCTCGCGTTCACCGGCGACCGCGAGCAGCCGGCGCCGACGGTCGTGTACCGGCGCGGCGACGTGACCCGCCCGGGCGACGAGGTGACGCCCGGCGGGGTGTCGGCGGTCGGCACGCCAAAGGCCGACCTCGGGTTGGCCGCGGACGCGCCGGAGGCGGAGCGGCGGGTGCGGTTCGCGGCGTGGCTGACGGACCCGGCCAACCCGCTCACGGCCCGAGTGATGGTGAACCGCGTCTGGCACTACCACTTCGGCACCGGCATCGTGGACACGCCGAGCGACTTCGGCGCGGCCGGCGGCCGGCCGACGCACCCCGAGCTGCTCGACTGGCTCGCGGCCGAGTTCGTGGCCCGCGGCTGGTCGGTGAAGGCGCTGCACCGCCTCATCCTCACCAGCGCCGCCTACCGCCAGTCGGCCGACCCGCCGGCCGCCGCCGCGGCTGCCGCCGCGAAGGTGGACGCCGACGCCCGCCTGCTGTGGCGCTTCCCGCCGCGGCGGATCGAGGGCGAGGCGGTCCGCGACGCGATGCTGGCGACGAGCGGGGCGCTCAACCGGCAGGCCGGCGGGCCGAGCTTCAAGCCGTACACCGTCACGCAGCTCAACACGTACTTCTACCACCTGTTCGACCGCGACGAGCCCGCGTTCAACCGCCGCTCGGTCTACCGGATGCACCTGACCACCGGCCGCAGCCCCCTCCTCGACGCGCTCGACTGCCCCTCCCCCGGCGTCGCGACCCCGCGCCGGCGGCCGACCACGACCGCACTCCAGGCGCTCGCGCTCATGAACGACACCTTCGTCGTCCGTGAAGCGAACCGCCTCGCGACACGGCTCGCGGCCGAGAAGCCCGACGCGGCCGACCAGGTGCGGCTCGCGTTCGAAACCGTCTTCGGCCGCCCGCCGGCGCAACCGGAGCTCGACGCGGCCGTGGAAGTGCGCCGCCGGTCCGGCCTCGGGACGGTGTGCTGGGCCTTGTTCAACGCCAGCGAGTTCCTCTACCTGCGGTGACGCGATGCACGCCCTCCTCGACCGCCGCCGCTTCCTCGGCGACACCGGGACCGGCCTCGGGGCCGTCGCCCTGGCGTGGCTGCTCGCCCGCGACGGTGCCGCCGCCCCGCACCACGCCGCGAAGGCGAAGCGGGTGATCCACATCTTCTCGCCCGGCGGCGTCAGCCACGTCGACACGTTCGACCACAAGCCGGAGCTGGCGCGACTCGACGGGACGGCGCTGGAGGGGCGCGGGCCGGTCGACACGTTCTTCGCCCAGCCCGGGGCGCTGCGGAAGAGCGCCTACGGGTTCAAGCAGCACGGGAGGTCCGGGGCGTGGGTGAGCGACCTATTCCCGCACCTGAGCGGCTGCGTGGACGACATCGCGTTCGTGCACTCGATGGTGGCGCGGAGCCCGTCGCACCAGCCGGCGTGCTTCCAGATGAACACCGGCTTCACGCTCGCCGGGTTCTCGAGCCTCGGGGCGTGGCTGAGCTACGGCCTCGGCCGGCTGAGCGACGACCTGCCGACGTTCGTGGTGCTGCCGGACCCGCGCGGGCTGGTCAACGGCGGGTCGGCGAACTGGACGAACGGCTTCCTCCCGGCCGAACACCAGGGGACCGTCTTCGAAGCGGCCGCGGCGGAACCGGTGCGGAACCTCACGCCGCCCGCATCAGTTTCCGCCGACGCCCGCCGCGACGGATTGCGCCTGCTGACGCAGTTGAACGCCGGCTACGCCGCCCGCGACCCGCTCGACTCGTCCCTCGCCGGCCGGCTGCGGGCGTACGAGCTGGCGGGGCGGATGCAGGCGAGCATCCCCGAGGCGCTGGCGTTCGCGGACGAGACGGCCGAGACGAAGGCGCTGTACGGCATCGACGACCCCGTGGTCGGGCCGACCGCGCGGAACTTCCTGTTGGCCCGCCGGCTGGTCGAGCGCGGGGTGCGGTTCGTGCAGGTGTACAACGGCGGGGCGCTCGGGTCGCCGCGGATCAACTGGGACGCGCACGAGAACGTTCGCGATAACCACGACCAGCAGGGCCGGCTGCTCGACAAGCCGTGCGCCGCGCTGCTACACGACCTGAAACGCCGCGGCCTGCTGGC
>DASPHQ010000841.1:0-2454 GCA_035629595.1 Urbifossiella sp.
ATTCGGGTGACGGCTCGCGGCGGCCGACCGGCTCATCCGGCCGGAACCGCAACGCCTTTTGCTCCTTCTGCCGCAAGAGCCACCGCGACGTCGGCCCTCTCGTCGAGGGCCCCGGCGACGTCTACATCTGCGGCGAATGCATCGAACTCTGCCAGTCGATCATCGACCAGGAGAAGAAGCGCCGCGGCAACCCGAAGCAGACCGCCTCGAACATCCCCACCCCGCGGACCATCAAGGAGCGACTCGACCAGTACGTCATCGGCCAGCAGCGCGCCAAGAAGGCGCTGTCGGTCGCCGTCCACAACCACTACAAGCGCCTCTCCCTCGGCGAGTCCGGCGTCAAGGACGTCGAGGTCGAGAAGAGCAACATCCTCCTCATCGGCCCGACCGGCAGCGGCAAGACGCTCCTGGCGCGCACCCTCGCCAAGGTGCTCGACGTGCCGTTCGCCATCGGCGACGCCACCACGCTGACCGAGGCCGGGTACGTCGGCGAGGACGTAGAGAACCTGATCCTCAAGCTGCTGCACGCGGCCGACTTCGACATCGAGGCGGCGCAGCGCGGCATCATCTACATCGACGAGATCGACAAGATCGCCAAGACCTCGCAGAACGTGTCGATCACCCGCGACGTGTCCGGCGAGGGCGTGCAGCAGGCGCTCTTGAAGATGCTCGAAGGCACCGTGAGTAACGTCCCTCCGCAGGGCGGGCGGAAGCACCCGGAGCAGCAGTACATCCAGGTGGACACGTCGAACATCCTGTTCATCTGCGGCGGCACGTTCGTGGGGCTGGACGACACGATCAGCCGGCGGCTGGGGCGGAAGTCGATCGGGTTCGGCGCGGTGAACGAGGGGCAGAAGGAGCGCTCGGTGGGCGAGCTCCTCGGCCAGGTGACGGCCGACGACCTGATCGAGTTCGGGATGATCCCCGAGTTCATCGGCCGGCTGCCGGTGCTCGCCCCGCTCGACCCGCTCGACGAGGAGGCGATGCTCCGCATCCTGACGGAGCCGAAGAACGCGCTGGTGCGTCAGTACCAGAAGCTGTTCGAGATGGAGGGTGCGGAGGTGGAGTTCGACCCGAAGTCGCTGACGGAGATCGCGCGGCTGGCGAAGGCGCGGGAGACGGGGGCGCGGGGTCTGCGGTCGATCGTGGAGGAGGTGATGATGGACGTGATGTACGAGCTGCCGGACCTGGAGCACAAGGGGAAGTACCTGATCACGGCGGACGTGGTGCGCGGCGAGCGGAAGCTGTTCGAGAAGAAGCCGGGCAAGAAGAGCGCGTGAGCCGCGGCCGGCACCTTACGACGATGCCCGGGGCCATCCCCGGGCGTTTTCGTTTCACCCGGGCTTCGGCGCGTCGGCCGGTCCGGCTTCGACGCGCGGCGGGCGGGGCGGGCCGAGCTTCCGCGCCGCCTGCCGCGCCAGCGCCACCAGCGACGCCCGCACCGCGGCCAGCGTCGGCGGGCCGCCGGCGCGCGGGATCAGCACCAGATCGACGCCCGTCGGCAGCTGGTCCTGCTCCAGCCGGAACGCCTCGCGGTACAGCCGCTTCACCCGGTTCCGCACCACCGCCCCGCCCACCTTCCGCGACACCGAACAGCCGAGCCGCGCGTGGCCCAGGCCGTTCTCCACCGCGTACACGACCAGCACGCCGTCCGCCGCCGACTTCCGACGGGCGTAGGCGCGGTCGAACGCCGCCGGCGACTTCAAGCGGTGAGACTGGGGAAACGATGGCATCACGGCACCTGGGGCACGGACCGACGCAGGGACGGCCGGCGGGGGCGCGGGGTTCGTGGCGAACGGACGGCGTCCGCCGGCTGGTCGGGACACCAGGCACCTGCCACCCCGACCAGCCGGCTGACGCCGGCCGTTCGCCTACCCCCACGCCACTCCCGCCCGCGGCGCCTGCGGGTTCCGCTCCGCGAACTCCGTGATCAGCTCCTGGCTGCGGTCGTCCACCGTCCCCGGCGGCACCGTCACCTTGAACACCAGGTACTGATCGCCGCCGGCCACGCCCTTGCCGCGCAGCCGTAGCTTCGCCCCGCCCGACGTGCCCGGCGGAACCTTCACCTCCAACCGCTCGCCCGTCACCGTCGGCACCTCGACGCGCGCGCCCAACACCGCCTCCGCCAGACTCAGCGGCACGTCCAGGAACACGTCCACCCCCTCGCGGCGGAAGTACGGGTGCGGCGACACGCGCACCCGTAGGATCACGTCCGACGAGCCCGTCGCGTGCGCCGGCACCCGCAGCTTCTTGCCGTCGTCGATGCCGGCGGGAACCTTCACGTCGATGCGCCGGCCGCCCACGTCGATGGCCACGCTGCCGCCGGCCGCGGCCACCTCGAACGGCACCGTCACCTCCGACTCGATCGCCTCCGCCGGCGGCCGCGGGCGCTGCTTCTGGCGGCCGCCGCGCCGGCCGCTGAACAGGTCGTTCACGTCGGGGGTGCCGCCGCCG
>DASPHQ010000842.1:0-7700 GCA_035629595.1 Urbifossiella sp.
GTTTTGGTTCGGAGCCCGGAGGGCGTCTTGGCTAGCCCGGGGCGGAAGCCCCGGGCGGCCTGCGGCGGAGTTCGCGCCGCGTTGCCCCACGGTTCACCCCGTCGCCCGCCCGGGGCTTCCGCCCCGGGCTAGCCAAGACGCCCTCCGGGCTCAAGACCCGAGCCAAGCATGACCCCCGACGAACGCGCCGACCTCGCCGCCATCGCCGACAAGCTGCTGATCGGCCACTTCCACCGGCACGTCTTCCTGTGCCTCGGGCCGACGTGCTGCGCGTCCGACGCCGGCGAAGCCGCGTGGGACGCGCTGAAGCGCGAGCTGAAGGACCGCAGCCTGTCGCTGGCGACCGGCCCGGCCGCGTGCTACCGGACGAAGGTGGGTTGTCTGCGGGTGTGCAAGGGCGGCCCGGTGATGGTGGTGTACCCCGAGGGGACGTGGTACGCCGGCATGACGGCCGACCGCGTGCCGCGATTCGTCGAGGAGCATCTGGTGAGCGGGCGGCCGGTCGAAGAATGGGTGTTCGCGCGGAACCCGCTGCCGAACGGATAGGCTGGATTCCGTAGGTCGGGCCGAGTCTTCGAGGCCCGACGCGGGGCGCGGTATGCGTCTGCGGAGACCCCGGCCCCGCAGACGCCACAGGGTTTACAGAGCGTGGTCTGGCACCCCGCGTCGGGCCTCGAAGACTCGGCCCGACCTACGGCGGGTGCTCGCGGGAGGTCCACCGCCCGGACACGCCGCGATACTCGAATTCGGCCTGCTCGCGGGCGAGCTCTTCAGTCGGGTGGCAGGTGTCAGTCACGACACGCCAGGTGGGTTCGCAGTAGAAGAGGTAGTAGACATCGTCCCCGTCGTACCGGGCGATGGCGAGCCCGGCGGCCGGCCCCACGACCTCATCGCCGATCCGGTGGACCGTTCCAGCGGTCGGGCTGATGAGTGCGTCGATCACCGCAAACGCCAAGACCCGGGCACCGTCAAGTTCGGCAGGTGGTTCGTCCACGGTTCGTCCCCGCGATTCACCGCCGCGCCATCTCGCCCTGCGCGCGGTACTCCTCCGCCTTCACGGCCCCGGCCGGCCAGTCCACCCGCAGCAGTCGCTTGAACCCGTAGTCGCCGCCGACGTTGTACCCGCGCGTCGCGCCGAAGCTGGCCTCCCGCGCGAAGTGCGTGTGCCCGCAGAACGCCAGCGGCACCCGGCCGGCGTACTTCGCCAGCACGTCCTCCAGGTCGGCGTTGCCGCTGAACGCCTCCCACATCAGCGCGTCCAGGTCCGGCGGGTCCGGCTTCGGGTAGTTCAGGCGGCGGAACGGCGGGTGGTGCGTCACCACCACCGCCGCCGGCACCTGCCGCAACGCCTCGGCCAGGTGGTCGTCAAGCACCTCCACGACCTCCCGCGTGAACCCGGCGTCGTCGGTGGGCCACTGCACGAAGTTGGCGTCGTTGTGGCGGCCGCGGGTGAACCGCTTGGTGCGGAGCCGGTCGGCCCAGTCGGGGGTGAAGTCGCGGAGCCGGTCCACGCCCCACGAGTAGTCGTACCAGTTGATCGACCCGCACACCGCCAGCCCCAGCTCGGGGAGGACGAGCGGCCCGCCGTCGAGGTAGTGGAACCCGCGCGCCGCGGCCTCGGCCGGGAGGTGGTGGCGGTACACGTCGAGGGAGTCGCCACGGGGGTCGTCTGTGCGGACCCAGATGTCGTGGTTGCCGGGGACCAGCGCCTTGGCGCACGGCAGGTCGGCGAACAGGTCGAGGCAGTGGCCGAACTCGTCACCCGCGCCGACGTCGCCGGCGATGATGAAGACGTCCGGCGGGTCGCGGTAAAGGTCGTCCGCGAGGGCGTGGGTGGCGGCGGCGCCATCGGGGTGGCGCGGTCCGAAGTGGAGGTCGGCGGTGACGGCTAGCCGGACCGGGCGGCCGGGTCCGGCGTGCCGCGGGGTGGTAGTCATGCCCCATTCTACCGCATCTACCGGACCGGCGCGACCCGCACGGGCAGTCGCGGCCGACAACTTCATCACATCTTCGCCATTACGTCCGGCGTAATCGCTTCATCCGGCTGAGCTCAGAGCCGCGGCGCAACCCCTGGTGCCGGTTCGTGATCCGACGTGAGAACGCTCCGCGTCGCTCCAACGCTGATTCTTCCAGACGACTCAATGCTTCTGGGACTGGGTACCCCCTTCCGCTGGAACCAATGATGGTCGCCTTCGCGTCAGGTCCGCAGTCGGGCGGTCACCTCGATCTCGATCTTCATGCGCGGGTCGGTGAGGCCGGCAGCGAACATGGTCGCGGCGGGGCGGCTGTCACCGAAGTGCTTCCGCAGCACCGGCCAGCACGGCTTGAAGTCGGTGGCGGTCGGCAGGATGTAGGTGACGCGGACCACGTCGGCGAGGGCGGCGCCGGCCTGGGCGAGCGCGGCGGCGATGTTCTTGAGGCACTGCTCGGCCTGCTCGGCCACGTCGTCGGAGATGGTCATGGTGGCGTAGTCGAACCCGGTGGTGCCGGAGACGAACACCCAGTCGCCGTCCACGACCGCCCGCGAGTAGCCGATCTCGGCCTCGAACGGCGAGCCGGAGCTGATCAACCGCCTGCCCATCGCGTCACCCCGGGAGAAATTGGAACCCCGGCAGGATACGAAATTCCCTCGCCCCCCGGCCGCGGATCGGTTACCTTAACATTTGTTACCTCCCGCCAGCTTCGCATTCCCACCCCCCGGGGCCCGGTCCCGGCTCGCCTCCCGCGAGGGCTCCATGACCCGCCTCCTCCCGGCCGTCGCCGTCCTGCTCACGCTCGCGTCGCCTGTTGTTGCGGCCCCGCCGTCCGACCCTGCCACCCGCGCCGAGGTCGCCGGCACGCCGACGACCGTGGAAGTTTTTCCCGCCAACGTCGCCCTCAGCGGCATCCGCGACGCCCGCCAGTTGATCGTGACCGGCCGCTACGCCGACGGCACCGTCCGCGACCTGACGACGGTGACGACCGCGACGACGGACAACGCCGCGGTGGTGGACGTGCAGGACGGCCTGTTCCTGCGGCCGAAGGCCAACGGCTCCGCGACGCTGACGCTGGCCGTCGGCGGCAAGACGGTGACGGTGCCGGTTGCGGTGGCGGCGATGGACCAGCCGGCGCCGGTGAGCTTCCGCAACCACGTCGTCGCGGCGATGAACGTGGGCGGCTGCAACATGGGCGCCTGCCACGGCACGCCGAGCGGGAAGAACGGGTTCAAGCTGTCGCTGCGCGGGTTCGACCCCGCCGCCGACTACCTGATGCTGACCCGCGAGCAGTTCGGCCGCCGCACCGACAAGCACAGCCCGGCGCAGAGCCTGCTGCTGCTGAAGGGCGTCGGCGCCGTGCCGCATGAGGGCGGCCAGCGGTTCGGGGCGACGAGCGTGCCCGGCGAGATGGTGCTGGCGTGGATCGCCGAGGGGTTGAAGGACGACGCCCCGACGCTGCCCGGCGTCAAGAAGGTGGAGGTCGCCGGCGGCGGCCGCGTGCTCAAGACGCCGGCCCGCTGGCAGCAGCTCGCCGTGGTCGCCACGTTCGCCGACGACAAGACCCGCGACGTGACCCGGCTGACGAACTTCAGCAGCTCCGACCCGTCGGTCGCGGACGTGAGCCCGAGCGGGCTGGTCGAGTTCAAGCGGCCCGGCGAGGTCGCCATCCTGTGCCGCTACCTGGAAGAGATGGTCGCGGTGCGGGTGACGTACCTGGAGCCGCGCGAGGGCTTCACCTGGCCCAACCCGCCGGCCACGAACTACGTCGACACGCACACGTTCAACAAGCTGAAGATGATGAGCATCGCGCCGTCGGAGGTGTGCGCCGACGACGAGTTCGTCCGCCGCGCCTACCTCGACGCCGTCGGCCGCATCCCGACGCCGGAGGAGGCGCGGGCGTTCTTCGCCGACACCGACGCGAAGAAGCGCGACAAGCTGATCGACCGGCTGGTGGAGCTGCCGGAGTTCGCCGACTTCTGGGCGCTGAAGTGGGCCGACGTGCTCCGCAGCAGCCGCCGGACGATCCAGGTGAAGGGGAGCTACGGGATGCAGGCGTGGCTCCGCGGCCACTTCATCCGCAACACGCCGTTCGACGTCGTGGTGCGCGACATCATCACGTCCACCGGCAACACCTACTCGAACCCGCCGGCGAACTACTACCGCATCGCGAAGGACCCGCAGAGCCTGGCTGAGACGACGGCGCAGTTGTTCCTCGGCGTGCGGATGCAGTGTGCGAAGTGCCACAACCACCCGTTCGAGCGGTGGACGCAGGACGACTACTACGGCATGGCGGCGTGGTTCGCCCGGGTGAAGCAGCGCCCCGAGGGCGTGATCGGCACCCGCCCCGCCGGCCCGAACGCGGCGTCGGCCGAGGTGGTGTTCGTGAGCCGCGACGGCGAGGTGACGCAACCGCGGACCGGCAAGACGATGCTGCCGCGGTACATCGGCGTCGGCGACGCCACCATCCCCGCCGGGACGGACCGCCGCGAGAAGCTGGCCGAGTGGCTGACCGGCGGGGAGAACCAGTTCTTCGCCAAGTCGGTCGCCAACCGGGTGTGGTTCCACCTGATGGGCAAGGGGATCGTGGACCCGGTGGACGACTTCCGCGAGTCGAACCCGGCCGCGAACGACGAGCTGCTCGACGCGCTCGCGAAGGACTTCGTGAAGTCGAAGTTCGATCACAAGGCGCTGGTGAAGACGATCATGAAGTCGCGGACGTACCAGCTGTCGGCGCAGCCGAACGACAGCAACCGCGACGACACGAAGTACTTCTCGCACGCGGTGACGAAGCTGCTGACCGCGGAGCAACTGCTCGACGCGCTATGCGACGTGACGGGGCTGCCGGAGAAGTTCCCGGGCCTGCCGGCGGGGACGCGGGCGATCCAGCTGCCGGACGGCGAGGTGAACAACGCCTTCCTGAAGACGTTCGGCCAGCCGGCGCGGGAGCTGGCGTGCGAGTGCGAGCGGGAGAGCGACGGCAACCTCGCCCAGGCGCTGCAGCTCATCAACGGCCCGACGGTGAACGACAAGATTCGCAACCCGGCGAACCGGCTCGGCAAGCTGCTCGCGGCGAAGATGACGGACGAGCAGGTGCTGACGGAGCTGTACTTCGCGGCCCTGTCGCGGGCGCCGTCGGCGGAGGAGCGACGGCTGTCGCTGGCGCACGTGGAGCGCGGGGCGGACAAGCGGAAGGCGTGGGAGGACGTGCTCTGGGCGCTGGTGAACACCCGCGAGTTCCTGTTCCGGCACTGACCCGCATCGGCTCGGGGTTTGGCCGCTTGCGGCGAAGCAGGGCATGCCCTGCTTCGCCGCAAGCGGCCAAACCCCGAGCCGCACTCCTCACTCACTCAACCTCAGCGCCAGTTGCCGCCGCTCCGCGGGCGTTAGCCCCGCGGCCGACGCGTTCCGCGCGGCCGCCCGCGCCGTAGCCGCGGCGCGCGGGTTGCCCGCCTTCTCGTGCGCCAGCGCCAGGTACGCCAGCGGCCGGGCGTCGCCGGGGCGCAGGTCGCGCGCCTCCACCAGCGCCTTCACCGCCTGACACAACACCTCCTCGCGCGACTCTACCTCGTCGGCCCCCGGCTGCTCCACCAGCCGCAATAGACCCGCGCCGCGGTGGAACGCTTCTGCCGCGCGGTCGCCGTCCTCACGGGCGATCTCCATCAGCCGCGTGTGACAGTGGACGAGGTGCCCGCGCACCGGTCCGGCCCCGTCCTGGGCGGCCGCAACGAATCGCTCGAAGTGCGCCCGCGCGTCCGCTGGTCGGTCGAGCTTCCAAAGCAGTTCCGCGAGGTGCGCCCGGAACATCGGCTGGTCCGGGTGCCGGCCGACGTGCGCCTCCAGGTGCGCGGCGGCGGCTTCCTTCTCGCCGCGCTGCAGGCACTCGGCGGCGAGCGTCAGCGGGTCGTCGTCCCCCTCCAGGGTCGCGCCGAGCTCCGGCGGCGGTGGGCCGAGGAGTGTCTGACAGCCGGCGGCCGACGCGAGCAGCCCGACGAGCAACATCCTCCGCATCGGTCGCCCTCCCCGAGGGGTGGGATCGACGGCGCGGGTTGCGCAGGTTCAGACGGCCGCGGAAGGGGAGGAAAGATGCGCGGGAAGATGGGTAAGAGCGACGGGTCGTGCCTGTTGGGAGTTGCGAAAGCCCGGGGACGGCCGTCCCCGGGCTTGAGGCCCGTCAGCGCATCGGTTCCGGCTCGCTGATCGAGCGGCCGTAGCGGGCCAACAGCATCTGCACCGCCTGCACCGTCTGCCACTCGTTGAACCCGAGCCGCACCTCGGTGCCGTCGTCGTTGGCGTCGATGTTCTCGACGGCGTTGGTCAGCCCGCGGTGGAGGTAGTCGAAGATTTCGCTCAGCCGGGCGGCCTGGGCCGGGGTCAGCTTGTGCGGCAGCGGCGGCAGGTCGTCGTCGAACGCCGACCACGCCTTCGGCGTGGCCTCGGCGTCGAGCGGGGCGGGGGCCGGCAGTCGGCCGGCGGCCGCTGCGGCCAGTTCGTCGGCGCGGATCGTCTGGGCGTGGGCGCCGCCGTTGGCCGGCACCGCCGACGCCCGACGGGCGGCGATTTCCTCCATCGTGCCGAACAGCAACATGCTCCGCCCGATCGACACCTGGTCGCCGGGCCGCAGCCGCCGGATCTGGACGGCGGCGCCGTTCACGCGGGTGCCGTTCGTGCTGTCGAGGTCGGTCAGGATGATGTCCTGATCCTCGATCTGAATTTTCGCGTGGTAGCGGCTGACGCGCTCGTCGTTGAGCCGCAGGCCGTTCCCTTCCTCGCGGCCGATTGTCACCGGGATGGGGAGGTCCTTGTAGACGCGCCCCTTGTCGACGCCCTCGAGCACGAGAAAGGTGACGCTTCGCATGACCAAGTCCTTGCGGCGAGAAACGCCGGCCGGTGCGAACCGGTCGGTAGCTTGGGTATAGCACAAACCCGCGACCTGTGGGCGAAACTGTGTCACACGCCGCCCGCCCGAGATTCTCGCCGGGCGGGACGCCGGTGTCAACTTCAGACCGGCGAAGTCTGGCGATCACGTTTTCGGGCGGCGGGCGTACAGCTCGTTCACGAAGTTCCAGTTCACCACCTGGAACCACGCCTCCACGTACTTGGCCCGGACGTTGCGGTACTTCAGGTAGTACGCGTGCTCCCACACGTCGACGCCGAGGAGGGTGTGCTTCCCCTCCATCAGCGGGCTGTCCTGGTTCGGCGTGCTGCTCACGCCGAGCGGCTTCCCCATCGGCCCGCCGACCACCAGCCACGCCCAGCCGCTGCCGAACTGCCCCAGCGCGCGGGCGGTGAACTCCTTCTTGAACCCATCCAGGGTGCCGAAGCTGGCGTCGATCGCGGCGGTGAGCTCGGCCGACGGGGCGCCGCCGGTGCCGGGCTTGGCCATCATCCTCCAGAACCAGCTGTGGTTGAGGTGCCCGCCGCCGTTGTTGCGCACCGCGGGGCGAATCGCCTCCGGCACCTGCGCGATGTTGCGGACGATGTCCTCGATCGGGCGGGCGGCCCAGTCGGGGGCGTTCGCCAGGGCGGTGTTCAGGTTCGTCACGTACGTCTGGTGGTGGCGGTCGTGGTGGATCGTCATCGTCTCGGCGTCGATGACCGGCTCCAGGTCGCCGGCGGGGTACGGCAGCGCCGGCAGCTCGAAGCCCTTCTTCGGCTGGGCGAGGGCGAGGCCGGGCAGCACGATTCCGGCGGCGCCAGCGGTGGCGGTCTTGAACAGGTCGCGGC
>DASPHQ010000843.1:0-7976 GCA_035629595.1 Urbifossiella sp.
CACGGCGTTCGCGCGGACGTTCGAGCTGGTCGCGGCCGACCGCCGGGCGATTCTGACGGCTCGCGGGCGGGAGTGCCGCACGGTGGTCGTCTGGCACAGCCCGTTCGCCCCGGCGGAGCCGCTGAGGGTCGGGTTCCCGGACTCGTTCCTCCTGTGGACGGGGAAGGAGCAGGACGCCCAGCGGGCCAACAACGCTCTGAAGGTCATGTTCCCCGCGCCGCTCGGGGTTATGCCGCTCGGGCCGGAGCTCCACGACCTCGGCGGCACGGTCATCGACCTCCTCCCGCCCGCCCCAACCGGTGCCCCATGAGCGAACCCAAACGGGACACCACGTCGGACACCGACGAGCACATCGTCGTGGCGTTCGAGGACAAGCCCGCCGCCGGCGCGGGCGGCGACTCCGGGAGCGCCGAGGGGTCGGGTGGGAATGGGACGAACACCGAGGCCATCGATGTCGGAACCGAGGGCCGCGGGTCGGCTGTCGTGCCGCCACCCGCCCGGAACAAGTCCCCGCACGCCGACGTCAACGTGACGACAAACAAGGACGACGACTCACACACCGACACCGACCAACCTGCGACGCCCGATGAGGTGCTGCTCAAGGCTCTGACCCGGATGAACCAGGTGAGCGAGACGTTCAAGAAACAGTACGGCTCCGCGGTCGGCGGGGGGGAGGAGGTTGCCGAGGTGCGGCAGCGGTTCAAATCCAGCAGAGGGGCCGTGATTGTCACCCTGACGGTCGAGTCGCCGGAGCGGGCGGCGCAGCGGAAGGCCGTGGCGGCGCCCCCGCCTCCGCTGCCCGAGAAGCCGAAGGCGAAGCCATCAGCCGTCACCACGATGTCCCACGACCAGCAGGCCCTCGCCATCGCCGACGGGGTGACCAAACTGCTGACCAGCCGCATGTCCGAGTTCGAGGCCGGTGTCAAGCGGGTCGAGGCGGCGGTCAAGTCGTTCGCCGATCGGATTCCGGCTCCGGTCGCGCCGGACTCCAACGCGGACGTCGTGCTCGCGGAGGAGTTGCCGCCGGACTCGAAGTCGAACGACAACCGTGGGGATGACGGCCCGACCGACCGTGAGCCGCAGGGCGACACGGACACCCCGGTGGCGAGGCGGAAGCCCCGCCCCTCTTGGCTCGGGAATGCCACGCTCTGGGCCACGGTGTTGAACCTCGTCCTCCTCGCGGCCGTCCTCTACGCCGTGTTGGCTCGCCCCTCCGCCGCCACCGCGCCCGCCCTCGGTGATGATTTCGCCGACCGGGTCGCCGCGAAGGTGACGGTCCCCCGGGCCGACGCCGCGCTGCTCCAGAGTATCGAGAAGGGGGTCGCCGGCCTTCAGAAACCCGCCGCCCAACCGCCCGCCCCGCCGGCGGTCAGTGCGGAGGACAAGCGGGAACTCCTCGCCGCGATCAAGGCCGCAGCGGCGCCGGCGGTGCCGACGGACGTGCTCGTCGTCGTCACGCACGGTGCGACCATGGACGCGGCGGACTACACCGAGAAGTTGCGGAACGTGGTCAAGGACTTCCGCGGCAAGGACGGCACCGTCCGCGTCGGGCTCGCCCTCGGGCAGGCCGAGAACCTCAATGTACGCGTCCCGGTCGAGGATCCTGGGGGCAAGCTCGACAAGATCGACGCCCCGAACCCCACCTACAAGGAAAGCCCGGCGCTGCTCGGCGGCAAGGTGAAGAACGCGTTCAAGGACAACCGCGGCCGGCAGCGGGCGGTGCTTGTGGTGTCCAATATGTGCGACCCGGTGAAGTCGAACGCGCCGGGGTGGAATACCCTGTCAGACGTACACGTGGTGGTCGTCGCCCGACAGGATCTCACCGGGACTGACCGGGAGCGGTTGGCCCAGTGGTTCGAGTTCGCCGACGCGACCCGTGGCACGGTCCACCTGATCTCCAAGCACGGCCAGCCGGACGGCCAGCTGGACCGCCAGCGGGCGGCGCTGGAGGCCAACCTGCGGCGGCTCGTCGCGCTCCCGTAATGACCCGGAGGCCGTCATGCGCTGGCTCCTCGCACTGACCCTCGCCGCCGCCGTCCCGGCCGCCGCCGGCGCCGCCGACGTCCGGTTCGCCGACGGCACGCCGGTCACCCTCGCGGACGTGAGCAAGGCGTTCGAGAAGGAGAATAAGCGGAGCCTGGAGGACCGTTGGGGCCGGGTCGCGGCCGGCGGGTTCGCCCCGCTGTCCCAGCCGGACCGCAAGGCCAAGGCGTCCGGCGCCCCCGCGATCACGTTCCTCGCCCGGGTCAACTGCCTGTACGAGGTTCAGGGGCCGCCCGGCGACTGGAAGTACTTCCTCGTCGCCTCCGGGTCGATCGCCGACAACACGTTCACCATCCTCGGCTGGGTCCCGGAGGTCTTCGTCCTCACCGGCACCCGCTGCCAGGAGGACCCGGCGAGCGCCATCCAGATCAAGGCGATGGCCATCAACTCCCTCCGCTACCTGAAGGCCGGCGCGGCCCCGGAGGAGACCCGGATCGCCCCCCCCCGGGTGCTCGCCGCGCCGCCGCCGTTCGCCGGGGCCGACCTCGGCGCGAGCCGGTTCTTCGAGTTCTACTACGTCTGGGCCGACACCGACCGGGAGAACGAGGACCGGGGCTACGCCCTGATCGCGGAGGCCCCGTCGGTCAACCCGAACAACGAGATGACCGACGCCGACTTCCGCCGGCTGTCCGGGATCATCGGCTGGATCGAGAAGCCGCGGCTGTGCTTCTGGCGGACCCGCGAGGCGGTCCAGTGGGACGACCTGAACCAGACCCGGACGAACCCCGGCCGGGCGTACGCCACCCGCGACCAGGCCCGGGCGGACATCGACCCGGCCGCGGCCACGGCCCCCGCCGGGGCGGACGCGCTGGTGACCGAGCGGTTCACCAACGGCCGGCCGACCATCTGGGACCCGCGGCGGATGCGCTACCCGCTCCTGTCGATGCGCGTCCCCGACGGGGTGGGGGCGGACGGCGCGCCGCGGACCAAGGAGGTCGCCTACGAGAGCTTCCGGGGCAACACCCTCCGCCACGTCGGGGTGATCGGCGACGTGTTCGACAAGGACGGCAAGCCGGCCATGACCGAGGACGCCCGGCTGGACGTCCAGCTCGACATCAACCGCGCCCGCGAGCAGGTCCGCCGCACCGAGATCCTGTTCGTCATCGACCGCACGGTGAGCATGAAAGGCTGGTGGAAGAAGACCGCCGACGCGGTCGACGAGCTCGTCACCCGGGTGAACCGGGAGGAGCGGTCGGTCGCCGTCGGGTTCTGCTACTTCGGGGACGTGAACAACGGCTCGCCGGAGCGGGAGGGGCAGGTCGGCGGGTACAAGGAGGCGCTCGCCAAGAACTACCAGGAGGCGCTCGAGAAGGGGGGCGTCTTCGCCGGCCGGCTCCTCGACACCAAGACCGATGCGGCCGAGCTCCAGGCCAAGTTGAAGGAACTGGCCGAGCCGCGGGAGATGCCCGGCGGCGGGCGGCTCGAGCTGGTCTACACCGGGCTCGAGGCCGGCATCCGCGAGGCCCGCGGGTGGACTCGGAACGCCCGCAAGATGGTGATCCTCCTCGGCGACGACGGCAACCACCGCCTCCCCCCGGACCAGGAGCGGGCGGTCCACGACCGGCTCGCCAAGCTCCTCGTCCCCACCCCGGACGCGGCCGCCGCCGGGGTCGACTACGAGACGCCGAAGGAGTTCTACGCCCTCCAGATGTGTGCCCTGGACCCGCGCCCGGACGACCCGACGCAGCTGTTCAAGACCCAGATGGACGACCTGATCGGGCGGATCAAGGCCCGGTCCAAGACCGCCGAGGCCGGGTACTTCAACACGACCGACCAGAAGTCGTTCTTCACCGCCGTCGACGCCCAGTACGCCAAGCTGAAGGCCCTGGCCGACCGGGGCGACGAGGAGTTCCGCCGGATCCAGACCGGGCAGGTCGACGCGGTCACCGAGATCCGCGACCCGGAGGTGGTGAACATCCTCCGCGGCATCGCCGCCCGGCGCAAGGTCCGGGTCGAGGACCTGCTCCGGGGCGTCCAGGCGTTCGACCAGCGGTTCGTCTGGGAGCTGGACCCGAAGCAGCCCGGGGTGAGGCAGCTGCGGAAGATGGTCCTGGTCAACCACGTCGAATTCGACCGCATCCACGACGTGCTGAAGAACTTCTTCAACGACCCCGTGAACCCGCCCGCCCTGGACCAGCTCGCGCACCTCGTCCTCAACGCCCAGGCCGGCGACATCCGGATGCGCGACCGGGTGAAGACGCTGGCCGACGCCGAGCGGCTGGACGTGATGCGGGTGACGTACGGGTTCTCGTTCGTCAACGAGCTGTCGGCGTTCCTGGGGTACAACCGCGGCGCCGGGGCCGCCCCGCCGAAGCGGGACGAGAAGTCCGAGCGCGACTTCAAGCGGCGACTCCTGAAGAAGTACCTGCTCCTCGAGGACATCCGGCAGAACCGCGTCCGGGAGTACGGCCCGATCGACGACCAGGACGCGGTCCACGTCCAGCCCCTCGCCGGGCGGGACCGGGAGCTGCCGCCGGACGCCCGGCGGAGGTTCAAGCGCGGGGACGGGAGCGTCGAGTACTACTGGATCGACTTCGACCGGGAGTGGCCGTGACCCCTCCCCCGCCGGCGTTCGCGCTGAAAGACTTGACCCACACCTACCCCCGCGAGACGACCCCCGCCCTCGCCGGCGTCACCGTCGACATCCCCGCCGGCGAGACGATCGCCGTGCTCGGGCCGTCCGGGTGCGGCAAGTCCACCCTCCTGTCGCTCCTCGGCCTCCTGTGGGACGACCGGCCCGGGTGGGCGTGGGCGGCCGCCGCCCGCCGCGCCGGGCGGAAGCTGCTGGGCCGGCCGCCGGACGCCGCCGGGACCACGGGCACGGTGTCGTTCCACGACGGCCGGGCGGCGCACCCGCTCCTGACCCTCGACGCGAACGCGAAGGCCGGCCTCCGCGCCGCGGCGTTCGGGTTCGTGCTCCAGTCGAGCTACCTGCTGCCGCACTTCAGCTGCCTGCGGAACGTGGGCATGCCGCTGGCCCTGCACGGCTGGCCCCCCGCGCGCCGAGACCAGTTCGCGGCCGCCCTCCTGAGGGCCGCGGGGACCACCCCGCCCCCCGACCCGCGGCCGTGGCGGGTGGACCCGACCGGCGACCTGTGGGAGGCCCGCCACCGGCCGCCGCGCGGGGTGTCGCTCGGCCAGCGGCAGCGGTTCGCGGCGCTGCGGGCGGTGGCGACCGACCCGACGGTGGTGTTCGCCGACGAGCCGACCAGCAACCTCGACCCGGGGAACACGCGGGCGGTGTTCGACCTCCTCGCCCGGTGGCGGGACGGCACCCTGCTGGACGGCCCGCGGGCGGAGGTGGGCCTACCGCCGCCCGCGGCCGGTTCGCCGCGGACGCTGGTGCTGGTGTGCCACGACGTGCAGACCGCCCGCCGCGCCGGCGACCGGTTCCTCCTGATGCACAAGGGCCGGCTGGAGGCGCTGTTCCCACGCGCCGAGTGGGACGACCGTGCGGCCCAGATCGAAACCATTCTCGGCCTCGACCCCGGCGGCGCCGGGAGGCTCCGCACGTGACCCCACCCCGCCTGTCCGCCCTCGCCCGGCTGCGGTTCGCCGCCTGGTTCTGCGGGTTCGACCTGACCGAGCGCGTCGCCCGGCCGGTGACCGTCGCCGTGGTGCTCGCCGTCGCCCTCACCACCGCGGCCGCGACCGTCGCCCTGGCAGTGCCGGCGGTGGCCGCCGAGGTCCGGCTCACCCGCCTCCGTCAGAGCCCGCTCGCCCGGGGCGTGTGGGTGTACAGCCCGACCGAACTCGGCGATCGATTTACCCCCGACCGGCTGACCCGGCTGGAGGCGGCCGTCCGCGACAAGGCGCCGGGAGCCGCCTTCACCGTGTCGGGGTTTCACGACGTGGACCTGGAGTTCGTCGATCCCACGCGCCTCAAGCTGCTCCAACGCCGCGGCCGCACCGTTGGGCCGGCGGACGAAGTCCTCCCGGCCGTGTCCGCCGCGGCCGACCGGCCAGCCGCCGTCCCGTCGCTGGTCCGCCCCGGCGGCGGGTTCGTCGGCCCCGACGGGCCGGGGGTAGTCCTGTCCCCGACGCTGGCCAAGCGGCTCGGGCTCGACCCGGACGCCCCGCCCCCGCTGGGCCCGGTGCGGATCCAGAGCCGGCAGACCGGCCGGGAGCTCAACTGGATGGTGGTCGGCGTGACCCGCGACCCCCTCCCGCTCGGGCACGACTTCCTCCTCACCGAGGCCGAGGACGCGCGGCTGCGGTCGGCCGACCCGGACCGGCGGCGCAAGGCCGTCCGCTCCGGCCCCCTCCCGGCCGGGTGGCCCGAGTTCTGGGGGCAATTCCCGGACGACGCGCAGTCCGCAGCCCTCAAATGGCGCGTCGAAGTGAAGGTGGCCGAGGACGACGCACGGCCGCCCGGTCGCTGGCTGGAGTTGACCGCCGACGACGACCGGCGCGAGAGCGACTGGCACGGCTACCTGAAGCGGATCGCCGAGTTGGTGCCCCGGACCGACCCCAAGGCGGCTGAAAAGTTCGCGGTCGTGGAGGCCGACCCGACCGCCCCCGCGCCGCCGCCGGAGCCCCGCGGCGCGTACCCCAAGGCGACGGTGTACGTCGGCGAGCTGCAGCACCTCCGCCCGGCCGCCGACGCCGCCCGCGGGCTGGACCTGTACGCGAACGACGCGGCCCGCACCCTGGTCGACGAGATCGAGGCGACGGCCGCCCGGGCGCAGGCGGTGGCGGTGGGGCTGGTCGCGGCGTTCTCCGCGGCCGGGGCCGTCACCCTGCTACTGGCCTTGTACCTCCGCGGCCGGCAGAAGGCGCCGCAGGTCGGCATGCTGCGCGCGATGGGCGCGACGGACCAGGTTCTCCGCGCGGTCGTGGCGGGCGAAGCGGCGGCGCTCTGGCTGGTCGGGACCGTGGTCGGCCTGGCGTTGGCCGCCGCGGCCGGGGAGGCCGGCCGGAGGTACTACGCCCTCACCGACGAGGAAATGGCCGCGGCCCGCGCGACCGGGTGGTGGGTCTGGGCGGTGGCGGTCTCCGTCGCCACGCTGGTCGGCTGCGTGGTGGGCAACCTGGCGGCGACCCGCGGGGTCCGCCGCGGGCCGCCGGCGGCCGCCCTCGGGCTGAGCTCCTGATCCGGAACGGGAAGTCGCCCGCGTGGGCTGGGGCGACTGCGCAATCTGGGGGTTCTGGTTGACCCGCGCCGGTCGTTTGGTATTGTCAGGTGATTGCGCCGAGTGGCGCCCGATCCTACTCCCCCGAGAGACGAGACATGACCCGCGGGCTCACCGTCTGCCTCCTCCTGGTCGCCGCCGCCGCTGCCCCCGCGCAGGACGAGGTGCCGCTCGACAAACTGACCGCGGCGCAGGTCCAGGCCCGACTCCTGAAGGTGATGGCCGACCCGGCGGCCAAGGCGAGGCTCGACAACGTGCTCAAGGCACTCCCCACCAAGGTCGAAATCGACGCGAAGGCGGTCGAGTTCCAGGACGCGGGCCAGAAGGTCGTGCCCGTGTTCGTCCCCGGGAAGACGAAACTGGTGTGGCGGTACAAGTCCGACACGCCGCTCGAGCCCGACCAGGCCAGGCGGGTCACCGAACTGATGCAGCAGGTGCTCGCCGAGGCCATGAACCAGGACCGCGAAGGCGGCAAGACACTCGTGACGACCACGGACTGGACGGCCCTGTCCAAGGACGTCACGATCGCGCGGCTCGTGGTGGTGGTGCCGACAAAGGATGTGCCGGTCCCGACGGCGAACGGCGCGCCGACGATCAAGATCATCGCCGACCGCCACGTGACGGCCGGCGACACCGCCCGCGTCCGGTTCACCATCGGCGACGACAAGACCCCCGAGGCCGACCTACGTGTCACGTCGGAGTCGTCGAACCCGGGCCTCCTCCCCCCCGCCAGCCAGTCGATCACCCCGATCAGCCCCGACGGGGTCGTCCAGGAGTTGGTACTCGTTACGACGCAGACGA
>DASPHQ010000844.1:0-10339 GCA_035629595.1 Urbifossiella sp.
GATGTCGCGCCCGCGCCGTCGCAAGTCGAAAGCCACGACCCCCCGGATATTGGGGAGGGGGAGGTCGTTGCCCCGGGAGCCCACCCGCGTTACCATCGCGGCAGCAGTGACGACGACTCCCAAAAGCCGTTCCTTGGGAGCGAGTTGTTCGGCCGCGGAGGAGCGCCGGGGGATGATTCTCGAAGTCGCCGTTCTCGACGTCCGACCCGGCGCGCACGCGGCGTTTGAGGCCGCCTTCGACGAGGCGCGGCCGCTGATCGCCTCGACCCCCGGCTACCTGGGGCTCGAACTCCAGAGGTGTGTCGAGACGCCGTCCCGGTACGTCCTCCTGGTCCGGTGGCGGCGGCTCGAGGACCACACCGAGGGGTTTCGCGGCTCGCCGCAGTACCAGCACTGGAAGCGGTTGCTGCACCACTTCTACGACCCGTTCCCGACCGTCGAGCACTACCGACTGGTCGAGGCGGTCAACGACGCCACCCGAGTCGCGGCGGACCGCGGCCCCGTCAGCGATTCGTGACGTGTCGTCTCCGGTCGTCGCGGCGGAGGAGGGGTGAAGGGGTGAAGTGAGAAAGCCCACCCGTGGGAACGGGTGGGCTTCGTGCCGCGCTCGATCGGCGGTCGCGGGTCAGCGGTAGCCGCCGCCGACGCCGCCGAACCCACCGCCGAAGCTGCCGACGCCGAGCCCGCCGCCGCCGCCGCCGGCCGCGGACTGGACGCGCAGGTTGTACACGGCGTCGATGTCGGTGTAGCGCATCCCCTCGGCCCGGCTGCCGCCGATGACGATGCGGTCGGGGGGCACCCCCGCCGCGGCCAGGGTGGTGGCCAGGACGGCGCGGCGGCGGGCGTCGAGGTCGGCGCTGCCGCTCGGTTCCACGCGCACCGGCGCCGGCAGCGTGCCGAGCCGGCGGACGATGCCGTCGAGGTGCCGCTGCCCGCTCGGGGTCAGCTCGGCGGCGCCCAGGAACCACTCCTCCTCGAACACCACGAAGTACTCGGCCAGGGCGTTCAGCCGCATCTGGTCGGTGAACGACCGCAGGTTCGACCCGACCGGCGGCACCCCGAGCGCCGGCACCCGGACGCACCAGTTCGCGTGCCCGCCGCGGCCGTGGCCGCAGGTGCCGGCATCGCACGAGCCCACCGCCGGGGCCGCGACCACGACCGTCGGCGCGGCGTGCGTCGGCGGCACGGTCGGCGTCAGCGCGTAGGTCGGCGTCGGTGCGGTCGGCGTCGGCGCGAAGGTCGGAGCCGGCGCCGCCTGCGGCAGCGCGACCGGCGCGTCGGACGGCGGCTGCGCCGAAACCCGCGTCGGCAGCGGCGCCGAGCGGACCGGCTCGGCCACGACCACCGCGGTCGGCGCCGGCCGCGGCGCGGGCGGAATCACGATCGGGACCGGCAGCGCGGGGAGCGGAGCGGGCGGGGCGACGGCGACCGGCGCGGGCGGCGTCGTCCGCTGCGGCATCGGCGCCGGCACCTCGGCCCGCGTCGGGGCGATGGCGACCGGTACGGGGGGCGCCGCTCGCGGCGGCGTCGGCGCCGGCACCTCGGCCCGCGCCGGGGTGGTGGCGAAGTCGCGCGGCGCGGTGGTCGGGGCGGTCGGCGCCGCGGCCTGCGACACGACCGGCGTCGGCCGCACCGCCGGCGGCACGGCCGGGACCGGCGGCCGCTCGGCCACCACCGGCGCCGGCGCCGGCCGCGGCGGGACCACCGGCGCAGCCGGCATCGGCGCCCGCTCGGCCACGACCGGCGCCTGCCGTGGCGGGACCACCGGGGCGGCCGGCATCGGCAGCGGCGGCGCGACCACGACCGGCATCGGCATCGGCCGCGGCGGGGCCACCGGCGCGGCCGGCATCGGCGGCGCGACCACGATCGGCGTCGGCGGAAGGACCGGCATCGGCCGCGGCGGCGCCACCGGCGCGGTCACGGTCGAGATCGGCGCGGGGAGCGGCGTCGGCGCCGGCCGCGGCGCGACGACCGGCGGCGTCACGGCCGCGACCGGCGCCGGCGGCGTCACGGCCCGCGGCGGCGGGGCGATCTGCACCACCGGCTGCGGCGGAACGGGCGTCGCGGCCACGGCCGGGAGCGGGCGCGGCGCGGCGGGCGGCGGCGTCGGCAAGGTCACGACCCCCGCCCCGCCGACCGGCACGTACTGCACGCTCGGCAGCGAACCGTCGCCGCGGTCCACGAGCACGGCGCGCATCTTCGGGCCGGCGGTCGGCGCCGGCGGCGCGGGCGGCGCCGGCGGCGCGGGCGGCGTCGGCACGGCCGGGCTGCCCTCGCGCGGGACGTAGCGGACCGTCGGCCCCGAGCCGTCGCCGGCGTCCACGAGCACGGCCTTCATCGCGCCGCCGCTCGGCGCTGGGGCCGGAGCTGGGGCGACCTTCGCCGGCGCCTCATCCCGCGGGACGTACCGGACGACCGGCGCGCCGCCGTCGCCGGGGTCGACGAACACGGCCCGCATCTTGGTCTGGGCGGTCACCCCGAGCGGGACCGCGGCCGCGCCGAACAGGCCGGCCAGCACCCACCGCCAGCGGTTCCGCCGCGCCCGTTCGGTCATCGCCTGGTCCTCCCGATAGGTCCGTGCCGCACCACGATCCGGTATCGGCCGCACGACCCGCAAACTTCACCCGACCGGCACGTTCACCCGCCGCCTGACGGCGGGCGGCTCGCCGGGCTTACTGGTGGCTCCCCATCCCGCGCAGTCTGCGGCCCCGCGGCGCGGGGTGGGAAAAACTTCACCGGTTCGGCTCCGATTCGCCGCAAGAGTGCTTGACACGCGCATCACAGCCGCTATTCCCGACGCACTCGTTGACCAGATGGCGGCTGCGCGGGACGTGGGGGAACGCCCGCCGGCCGCGGCCGGAAGCCGGTGGGGAACGGCCGACGCGGGACACCGCCGCCGGCCGGACCGGGGTCGACGCCAGGGGGAGTTCAGGATGACGCCCACGAGTTGCCCAGCCGGCGTTCCGCGCGGACCCGCCGGCCTCGTCCGGGCCGGCGGGTTCGCGGCCCTGGTCGTGTTCGGCGCGGCCGTCCTCGACGTCGGCAGTCCGGCCGGTCTGGCGCAGCCGCCGGCCCCCGAGCCACTGCGGCTCGGCATCCCCGGCCCGGGCGGCATCACGCCCGCCGTCCTCCAGCAACCCGCCCAGCCGCAACCGCTCCCGGTGCCGGTGCCGGCCCCGCAGCCGGGCGGACCGGGGAAGGGAATCGTCGTGCCGCCGGGGTACGGCGGGCCGCTGAGCAACCCGCTGATGTCCGCCGCCCCGCCCGGCCTCGGCGGCTCGCCGAAGCTCACGCCTGCGGCGCAGGACAAGCTGAACAAGTACGTCGCCAAGCTCATCGACCCCGAGACCACCCTCGACCTCGCCGCCGGGCAGACGCGCGTCCTCGTCCTCAAGGGGACGCCGAGCCGCATCCAGGCTGGCGACGACTCCATCGTCTCCGTCAACGTGCTGTCCCCGAAGGAGCTCATCATCCAGGGGCGGGGCGTCGGCGCCACGGTGCTGAACATCTGGTTCACCGACCCGAACGACCCGGCGAAGACGGAGTCGCTGTCGTACCTGGTGCGCGTGTTCCCCGACCCCGAGGCGAAGGAGCGGCTCGACCGCGCGTACCTGGCGCTCGAGGCCGACCTGAACCGCTTCTTCCCCGACAGCCGCGTCAAGCTCCGCGTCCTCGGCGACAAGCTGGTCGTCAGCGGCCGCGTCCGCGACTTCGTGCAGGGCGGGCAGGTGCTGCAGGTCGTCCGCTCGAACATGCAGGGCACCGGCGGCACCGCGGGCGGCGTCACCCCCGCGGGCGGAACGGCCGGGCAGATCCCGGTTCTGCCGCCGCCGGGCGGCCCGACCGACCCGACCGGCGCCACCCAGGCGCCGAGCCTGGACCTGTTCCGCAACGCCGGCGGGCCGAACGTCATCAACCTCCTGGAGGTCGCCGGCGAGCAGCAGGTGATGCTCCGCGTGGTCGTCGCCGAGGTGAACCGCTCCGCCGCCCGCACCGTCGGGCTGAACTTCGCCGTCACGAACAACCAGGGGCTGACGGTGTTCGCCAACCGCACCGGCCCGGTGGCCGGCGTCCTCCCCGGGATCAACGGGCTCAACGGCGGGTTCGGGCTCGGCGGGTTCGGCGGCGGGTTCGGCGGGCAGGCCGGCAACGGCGGGCTGGCGTTCGCCAACATCCCGTTCGTGACCGACGCCGGCCGGCTGCCGTTCGCCCTCAGCGCGCTGAAGAACCTCTCGTACGCCAAGTCGCTGGCCGAGCCGAACCTCGTGGCGATGAACGGCCAGACGGCGAACTTCCTGGCCGGCGGCCAGTTCCCGGTGCCGATCGTCGGCGGGTTCGGCGGCATCGCCGGCGGCGTCCAGGGCGTGCAGTACGTCCCGTACGGCGTGCAGCTGAGCTTCACCCCGTTCCTGACCGACCGCGACCGCGTCCGGCTGGTGCTGAACGCCTCGGTGAGCAGCCGCGACCTGAGCTCCAGCACGAACATCGCCGGCGGGAACGTGTCCGGGCTGAGCACCCGACAGGTGAACACGACGGTGGAGCTGCGGCAGGGCGAGACGCTGGCCGTGGCCGGGCTGATCCAGACGAACACCGGGGCCGACCGCACGTCGATCCCGTTCCTCGGCGACCTGCCGGGCTTCGGGCCGCTGACCGGCGTGCACCGCCACCAGGCCGGCGAGCAGGAGCTGGTGATCTTCCTGACGCCGGAGCTGGTGCGGCCGCTCGACGCCGACCAGCACGTGACGCTGCCGGGGCACGAGATCCTCGACCCGACGGACGTGGAGTTCTACCTGTTCGGCCAGCTCGAGGGCCACTGCCACGACTTCCGCAGCCCGATCCGAACGGACTGCAGCCGGATCAAGCAGTACTACCGGGCCGAGGGCACGAACCTCGCCGGGCCGACGGGGTACACGCCGCTGCCCTAGAGCGGCACCGGGTTTGAGCCCCGGAGGGGCGTCGGCGTGTAGCCCGGGGTGCAACCCCGGGCGGCGTCGGCGTGAAGCGTGGGAGCAACGCAGAGCAGACACTGCCCAGGCCGCCCGGGGTTGCACCCCGGGCTACACGCCGACGCCCCTCCGGGGCTCAAGCCCCGAGCCGAGGTGCCGCCCATGCGACTGACCGCACTGCTAATCGCGGCCCTGAGCGTGTCCGCGTCCGGGTGCCTGACGGCCGGGGCGGGCGGGGTGCCGGCGTGGCTCGCCGCCAAGACCGACTTCGGCCCCGCCGGCCCGACCGGCTCCGCCCCGGCGACGCCGGCGGCGCCGACGGACCTGGCCGCGAACGAGGCGGCGGCGCTGGCGCTGTCCATGGCCGAGGGGCTGGAGAAGGACGGCAAGGACTCCGACGCCGCCGCGTGCTACGAGCGCGCCCGCCAGCTCGACCCGGCGACCGGCGACCGCGCCGCGCACCGCCTCGCCATCCTGTACGACCGGAACGACGAGCAGGCCAAGGCGATGGCCGAGTTCACGTCGCTGCTGAAGAAGCGGCCGCGCGACGCGGCGCTCTTGTGCGACGTCGGCTACAGCCACTACAACCGCGGCCGCTGGGCCGAGGCGGAGGTTCTGCTGCGGAAGGCGGTGGCGGCGGACCGGACGAGCAAGCGGGCGTGGAACAACCTCGGGCTGGCGCTGGCGATGCAGGGGAAGGAGCGCGAGGCGGTGACGGCGTTCGAGAAGGCGGTGACGCCGGCCGAGGCGCAGGCGAACCTCGGGTTCTGCCTGGCGGTGCAGGGGAAGCGCGACGAGGCGAAGGCGGCGTACCGGCGGGCGCTGGCGATCGAGCCGGCGCTGCACACGGCCCAGGCGGCGCTGGCCCGGCTGGACGCGCCGCCGACGGCGCCGGGCGTCGGACTGACGCTGCCGGCCGCGCCGCCGGGAGAGTAGTTGGTGTGGGGCCGGTTTCCAACCGGCCGTGTTCGGCGAGGCCGGTTGGAAACCGGCCCCACTCACCACGCCCCGAACGCGCCGCTCCAGCCGATCGCGTACCCGACCGTCCGCAGGACCAGGGCGATCACGCCGAGCACCAGGCCGGCGATCGACAGCGCCCGGCCGTCGCGGCCGCGGAGGCCGAGCAGGCCGGTCACCACCGCGCCGCCGCTGACGACGTACGACAGCGGGCCGCTGAGGCAGCACGTCACGAACCCGATCAGGCCGAGGATCAGCGACAGGACGCCGAACAGCGGGGAGCCGTCGCCGCGCGTCGGCCGCGGCGGCAGGTCGTCCGGCTCGCGGCCGCCGGGGTCCATCACCGGCACGAACGGCATCCCGCACGCCCCGCACGCCACCGGGCGGTTGAGCAACTCCCGCCCGACCGTCAGGTCGGCGTCGCAGCGCGGGCAGGTGACGGGGAGTTGCGGCATGGGGGCGCTCAGCGGTCGTCGTTGAACAGCTCACTGATCGACTGGTCCTCGTGGATGCGGCGGATGGCGTTCGCCAAGAGCGCCGCCACCGAGATCACCTTGATGTTCGGCAGCTGCTTCTCGCCCGGCAGCGGGATGCTGTCGGTGACGGCGATCTGCTCGATCCCCGCGTCGCGCAGCCGGCCCACCGCCTTGTCCACGAACAGGCCGTGCGTCGCGCAAGCGTACACCTTCTTGCACCCGTGCTTCCGCGCGATCTCGATCGCCTTCACCATGCTGGAGCCGGTCGAGATCATGTCGTCGAACAGCACGACCGTCTTCCCCTCCACGTCGCCGATGAGGTGCGCCGCGGTCGTCTCGGTGGCGCTCGACCGGCGCTTGTCCACGACCGCGATCTGACCGCCGAGCCGGCCCTGGTACTTCAGCGCCTTCTTCACGTTCCCCTCGTCGGTGCTGAGCACCACCAGCTCGGCCGCCGGGATGCCCAGCGACCGGACGTGCGCCGTGATCTCGTTCGACGCGTATAGGTGGTCCACCGGGATGTTGAAGAAGCCCTGAATCTGCGCGGCGTGGAGGTCGAGGCAGAGGACGCGGTTGGCCCCGGCGGTGGTGAGCAGGTCGGCGACGAGCTTGGCCGTGATGGGGACGCGGCCGGTGTCCTTGCGGTCCTGGCGGGCGTAGCCGTAGTACGGGATGACGGCCGTGATCCGGGCCGGGCTGGCGCGCTTGAACGCGTCCAGCATGGTCAGCAGTTCCATCAGGTGCTGGTTGACCGGCGGGCACGTCGGCTGCACGAGGAAGACGTCGCGGCCGCGCACGTCCTCGTCGATGCGGACCATCGTCTCGCCGTCGGGGAAGCTACCGAGATTGATGTTGCCGAGCGGCACCCCGAGGTGCTTGGCGATCCCCTCGGCGAGCGGCTTGTTGGCGCGCCCGCTGAAGATCTTGAGCTTGTGGCTGCCGCCGTTTCCGGTCACCGCGTACCCCCGCCCCGGAGCGCCAGACGTGTCAGTCGGTCCCGGCATTATGCGGGGTGAACCGGATGTGAGCAACCGCCGAATGGCTCGGGGCTTCGCCGCTCGCGGCGTTGCAGCGCCGCAAGCGGCGGTTACGGTTCCCGCAACGCCGCCACGAGCGCGTCGGCGAACGCGGCCGCGTGCTCGGGGCCGGCCGCGGTCACCACCCGGCCGTCGGTCCGCACCGGGGCCGAATCGAGCGTGAACTGCGACGACGGGTACGACACGCCCCACTTCCCCGCGTCCCGCACAGAGTACTGGCTGCGCGCGACCGTTTTCCCGTCCAGCACGCCGTGCTTCGCCAGCACCAGCTGCCCGGTGCAGATGCCGCCGATCACCACGTTCCGCTCCCGCGCCCGGCGGAGCACTTCGCCCGTCGTCTGCGCCGTCGGCGGCCCCTTGCCGAACGACTTCTCCCCGAAGCCCGGCCCCTTCCCCGGCGGGCCGACGAACTCGCCCACGTCCTCGCCGACGAACACCAGCGCCCGCACCGGCGTCAGGTCGAAGTCCGGGTAGAAGGTGAAATCGGCTCGAACGGGCGAGCCGTAGTTGCCGTCCTTCTTCGGGTACGAGAACCCCGGCTCGAACGCCCCCTGCGCGAACGGCGGCAGCGGCCCCACCGCCACCTTCACCCCCACCCCGTGCGACTCCAGCCGCTCCCGCACCGGGCCGTAGTCCGGCGGGTACAGCCCCTTCACCGGCAGCACGAACAACACCTGCGGCGGCCCATTCCGCCACGGGTTCGCCGCCGGCGGCTCGGTCACCTTCGTCGCCGCGACCGTCGCCGCGACCGTCTTCGCGGTCGGCGCGGCCGCGGCGACGCGCGGCGGGTCGGCGGCGGGCGTCGTGGCAGCGGTCTGCGTCACCGGCTTCTTCAGCGCCCCGCGCACGACCAGCCCACCGATCAGCACCGCGACCAGCACGCCGCCGAGCGCCGCCCACCGGGCCGGCGTCCAGGTGGCGGCCGCGCCCTTCTTCCGCTTCTTGTCGCGCCGCGGCCGGGCGGTCACGATCACCTCCGTCGGCGGCGGCTCGGGCACGAACGCCGGCACGACCGCCGGCGCCGGGGTGACGGCCGGCGGCGCGGGGGCGAACGCCGCCTCGACCACCGGCTGCGCGCCTGCGCCCTCGCCGCGGGCGTACGGCGCCAGCGCGGCCGCGACCTCGGCCGGCGTGGCGAACCGCGCCGCCGGGTCCTTGGCCGTCATCTTCGCCAGCACCAGTTCCAGGCCGCCGGGCACGTCGAGCCGGGTCGCGGCCAGCGGCGGCTGCGCCTCCGTGGCGTGCGCCAGAATCTTGTCGAACGCCGACCCCGCCGCCTCGAACGGCGCCCGGCCGGTCAGCAGGAAGTAGAGGGTGCAGCCGAGCGAGTACACGTCGGCGCGGATGTCCACGGCGGCGCACCGGGCCTGTTCCGGCGACAGGTAGTCGGGCGTCCCCATGATCGTGTTCATGCCGGTGACCGCGGTCGGCGGGTGCGCCATCGACTCGCTCGACCCGGGGGCGGGGGACTCGACGGCGTCGCGGGCGAACCGGGCGAGGCCGAAGTCGAGCACCTTGACGTGCCCCTTGCGGGTGACGATCAGGTTCTGCGGCTTGATGTCGCGGTGGACCATCCCCGCCTGGTGGGCGTGCTGGAGCCCCTGCGCCGCCTGCCGGATGAACTGGGCGGCCTGCGCGATCGGCAGCGGCCCCTTCTTCGCCACCAGCTTGTCCAGGCTGACCCCTTCGACGTACTCCATGACGAGGAAGTGGAGCCCGCCCGCCTCGCCGGCGTCGTAGGCGGTGACGATGTTGGGGTGGTTCAGCTTCGCGGCGGCCCTCACCTCCAGGCGGAAGCGGGCGACGGCGCTCGGCTTCTCGGTCAGGTGCGGGGCCATCACCTTGAGCGCGACGACGCGGCCCATGACCTTGTGCTCGGCCCGGAAGACGACGCCCATGCCGCCCTCGCCGAGCTGGTCGAGGAGCCGGTACTGCGGGTGGTCGGCGAGGACGGAGCGGGCGTCGCGGAAAGCGAGGATCGATGGCGTGCTGCCGGGCGGCGTGGCGTTGGTGCGGTCGCCGGCGCCCGGATCGGCGGGCGTGCCGAGGTCGCGGAGGAGGCCGACGAGGCTGTCGTCGCGCACGTCGCGCAGGGCGGCGCAGCAGCCGGCGCAGGCGGCGACGTGGTCGGCGACGGCGGCGAGGTCGTCGGGCGGCAGTTCCCCGCGGCCGAACGCGGCGAGGGTGTCGGCTGGCGGGTGGGTGGCGGCGGTCACGGCGTGGCTCCGCGGGGTGGGCAAGGTTAGGATGGCACACGCCGGGGGGAATCTGTCAGGAATTCTGTACCGGCTACAATACCCGCCCACCCCCGCCGCGGACGCCCTCGATGGCCCTGGCTCCCTGTCCGGCGTGCGGCCTCCCCCGGGCCGCGGCCGACATCGCAACTCCCTGCCCCGCCTGCCGCTGGGCCGACCCCGCCCCGCCGCCCCCACTGCCGGCGCCCGCGCCGCCATCCCCGCCCGCGCCCGAACCGCAGCGCCCGTCGCGCCTCCCCGCCGCCGTCCTCGGCGTCATCTGCGGGGTGCTCGCCACGCTGGCCGTTCAGTCCGCCCTGCCGCGGCCCGAGCCCGACCCCGTGACCGAGCCGGTGCCAGAAGTCGCCGCCGCGCCGGTCTACCCGCGCGTCCCGTCGCTGCCGGTCGCCCCGCCGCCGCGGCTGGTCGAACGGGCCGACCCGGTCGTTCTCCCCGTGCCGGTGCCGGCCCCGGCGAACGGCGGGTTCGCGGTGCTGAAGGTCGATCAGCCGGACGATCTGTACCACTTTCCCAGGCTCGGCCCCGGCAACAAGGTGAAGCTGACCGGGCGGGTGAAGAAGCTGACCGTCGACGGCCTGGACGCCGGCGCCGAGTTGGACGCGAGCGGGCTGGCGACCGACGGCGTGTCGGTGGCCGAGGCGGTCGAGGGCGGCGTGCTGCGGGTGGCG
>DASPHQ010000845.1:0-7118 GCA_035629595.1 Urbifossiella sp.
TACAGGTCGCCGGCCAGCCGCCGCAGCCGGATCGCACCGGGAACCGCGCCGGCGCCGATCAGGAGGAAGCCGCCGCGGACGGGGAACACTTGCGGCGCCGCGCCGCCGACCGCGGCCGCGACCGGCGCGAAGCCGTCGGCGAACACCAGTACGGCGTTGGCCGCGAGGGCGTCGTCGCGGCGGGTGAGGCGGAACGGCACCTCCACGTCAGCCCCTCCCGACGGCGTCGAGCGCCGCGCCGATGTGCCGGGCCGCGTCGCGCGTCGGCGCGCCGCCGATGAGCGCGGAGTTGCCCCAGAACATGCCGCCCGGCGCCCACACGGCCGCCAGTTCGCGCCGCACCAGCACCGACAGCACGAGCCCCGGGCCGGTGGCGAACAGCAGCACCTGCCCGAGCCTGTCGGGCACCGCGGTCCACGGGCCGGCCGTCACGGCTTCCGCGGTCGGGAAGCGGGCCGGGTCGTACAGCGCGGTCGCGGATCGCTGCGGCTGCGGCCACGTCGGGTGGACGGTTGGGTCGGTGAACACCATGTGGACCAGCTCGCCGTGCTGCGCCGCGAAGTGGTGGGCGAAGCTGCCGACGCGGACCAGCAGTCGGAACGGGTTCGCGTCCACGCGGACCACGAGGTTGTTGTGGACCGCCGCCGGCACCGCGACCGCGAGCGGCGGCCCGGTGGCGGGCACGTCGGCGACGATCATCCGGCGCGACAGCTTCACGAGCGCCACGCGCCGGCCGCACGGCGACAGCGCGAACGGGGTGATGCCGTTCGGGTGCGGCACCTCGCCGAGCACGCGCCCTTCGGGACCGTGGAAGAATACCAAACTCCGCTGCTGGCCGCGGCGGAGCGACACCGCCAGCGTGTTCCCGGCGAGTTGAGCGCGTAGGATTTCGGCGCCGTCGAGCATCGGCCGGCCGTCGCGCTGGGGTCCGCACGGCGACCACGCGGGGACCGCGTTCTCCACCCACATTGTGCTGCCGCGGACGCGGAGGTGCGGGCCGACCTGCTTCTCGGGATCGGCCGTCCACACCGGCAGCGCGAACGGCGGCGCCCCGCCGCGGAAAGAGTCCCGCACCGCGAGCATGAGCCGCTGCCGGGTTTCGAGCGTCGGCAGCTGCCCGTCGTGCAATTCACGGGAGAAGTTCGGGAACCGGTCGCCGGTGGTCAGGTCGACGAGGCCGGACCCCGGGGTGCCGGCGGGCAGTGCCCGCACCACCACACAGTTCAACTGCGGGAACGCGTCCCACTTCGCCGCCTCGGTCGCCTTCCCGAGGCGGAACACCGTCACCCGACGGGCCGTGCGGTCGTAGCGCGCCACCGCGAACACCGGGGCGTCGCCGCCGTCGAGTCGGCCGCACACGGCCACGCCGCCGGCCAGCGGCAGCACGGCGTCGACCGACTTCAGCACGGCCCCGTTGTGGAACGCCCGCGGCAGCACTTCCGGCGGGGCGCCGTCGAGCGTCAGCCCGTGCAGCACTCCGCTCGCGCCGGCGGTCACGAGCCACTCCGCGTCGGCGTCGAACGACAGGCTCACCGGATCGGCCACGAGGCCGGGGCGGAACGGGAACGCCACCGGCTCCACGTCCCCGGTCCACGCCGACTCGAGCCGCAGGGGAAGCGGCGCCGCCGGCGTTCGAGGCTCGGTCACCTTCGCGGCCTCGGCCGCCGCCAGGTCCACGCGGAACGCCCGCACCGGCACCGGCCCGGCGACGCCCCACTCGGCCAACTCCGCGCCGCCGTCGTCGCCGACCGTCAGCGCGAAGACGCGGTCGCCCGGCCGCCGCGGCACGGCGAGCAACTCCCGGTCGCGCGCCGTCCGCGGGTGCGTCAGGAGGATCACGTCGCGCGGCCCGTCGCCGGGCGCGCCGACGGCCGCCGTCCAGCACTCCCGCGGCGACGGCGTCAGGTCGCTGGCCTCCAGCACGTCCGCGACCGCCTCCGGGTCGGCCGTGGCGAGGTCGAAGGTGTCGTCGGTCGAGGTCGCGGCCAGCAGCACGCGGCCGAGGCGTTTGGCGTCCTTCCGTAGCAGCACGACCGCGGCCGCGGCCAGCGCCAGCCGCACGGCTCCCCACGTCCGCACGCCCTGGTCGAGCACGACGACGCGGTCCGGCTTCTCCGCGGCCTGCGGCTCCTCGCGCAGGAAGTACAGCAACTCGCGCTCGGCGAAGCGGCGGACGAACTCGTCCGGGTCGAGCGCGAACTGCGACGGCAACAGCTGGTCGGGGTCGCCGCGAGTGGTCACGTCGCAGTACCCGCCCTGCGGCACCGCGTCCGGCGAGCGGCGGCGCGGCGGCAGCGTCAGCGCCGCGTCCACGGCCGGCACCACCGCCGCGGCGCCGACCAGCCGCGGCCGGTTCCGCGCCAGCGCCAACAGCCGCGCCACCCGCGCCGGCAACGACTCCACCACCGCCGCGAGCGCCGCCCCCGCGGTCCCCGGGGCGCAGCCGTGGATGAACCAGTGGCGCAGGTCGTCGTCGGTCAGCTTCTCCAGCTGCGCGGTCACCCGCCGTTCGACCTCGGCCGAGGTCAGGGCCGGCTCGTCGGCCATAAGGGGGAAGCCGATGGTGCCGAACAGTCGGCGGCGGGTGCGGGCGGCGTCCACGTCGGCGAAGCCGGGCACGGCGGTCGCCGGCGGCACGTCGGCACACAACTCGGCGATGAGGACGCCGGCGTTGCGGAGGAGCCCCGGCGCGCCGAGCGCGGCGCGGAACGCCGCCCGCAGCCGGGCCGACGCGGGGGCGCTGTCGTCGGAGCGCATCAGGTGGAGGACGTGGAGGACGACGACGAACGGCGGCACCGGCGGGCGGCTGAAGACGCCTTCGAGGACGAGGGCGATTTCCTCGGTGAGGGCGAGGGTGGTGCCGTTCCAGCGCTCGACCGCGTCGCCGCCGGCGGACCAGCACAGTCCGCCGACACGGTTGGCGTAGTCGAGCGGGAGCGTCAGGTAGGTTTCGGCGCGGGTGGCACTCATGCGGGGTGCGGGAAGGGCCACGGACTCGGTAGCGGGGCCGTGCGGGGAAGTGGGTTCAATCTATCCGGCGAGCCGAGCCCCGTAAGGGGCCGGGTGACGTTCCCATCACCCGGCCCCTTACGGGGCTCGGCTCGCCGAATCGGATCATACCGGATGGCGTAGATTCCTGTCCGTCGGAGCCCGGAGCGTGAGCGACGGGCCAGCCGGACTGATCCTCGGCCGACGCGGAATACCCGGGCAGCCCGCCCGTCGCTCACGCTCCGGGCTCCGACGGACAGGAATCAACCCGATCCCGTATCACTCGCGGTCGCGCTTCCCCTTCGGCGTCGGCGGGGTGCCCTGCGGGTTCGGCCTCGTCGGCACCGTCGGGTTCGGCCGCGGCGGCTGCGTCGTCGGCGGTGGCGGGTTCGTCCGCGGCGGTGGCGGCGGGTTCGTCCGCGGCGGTTGCACCACCGGAGGCGGTGGGGGTGCCGTCTGCTTCGGCTGGACCGGGGGCGGCGGCGGCGGCAGCTTCGGCTGGGCCGGCGGCGGTTGCGTCATCGGCGGCAGTCTCGGCTGCGTCGGCTGCGTCACCGGCGGCAGTCTCGGCTGCGTCATCGGCGGCGGCAGCTTCGGCTGGACCGGGGACGGCTGGGTCACCGGCGGCAGTTTCGGCTGCGGGTTGACCGGGGGCTGCGACACCGGGGGCAGCTTCGGTTGAACCGGCGGCGGCTGCGTGACCGGCGGCCGCTTCGGCTGCGTCGGCTGCGTGACCGGCGGGAGCTTCGGCTGCGGGTTGACCGGCGGCTGCGACACCGGGGGCAACTTCGGCTGCACCGGCGGCAACTTCGGTTCAACCTTCGGCAGGGGCTGGGGCTGCGGGGTCGGCAGCTTCGGCTCCACCTTCGGTTGAGGCGTCGGCAGCGGCGGCAGCTTCGGTTCGACCTTCGGCAGCGGCGTCGGCATCGGGACCGGCGGCAGCTGCTTCGGCGCGACCTTCGGCTGCGGCGTCGGCACCGGCGGGTCGATCTTCCCCTTCCCCTTCGGGAGCGGGTCCACGCCCTTCGGGTCCGGGGGATCGATCTTCCCCTTCCCCTTCGGCAGGGGGTCCGTCTTCGGGTCGAACGGCTGCTTCGGGTCGACCTTCGGCGTCTTCGGGTCCACGCCCTTCGGGTCGAGGGGGTCGATCTTTCCCTTCCCCTTCGGGAGCGGGAGCGGGTCCACGCCCTTCGGGTCCACCTTCGGCGTCTTGGGATCGACGTTCGGGTCGACCTTCGGCATCTTCGGGTCGAACGGCTGCTTCGGGTCGATCTTCGGCGTCTTGGGATCGACCTTCGGGTCGAACGGCTGCTTCGGATCGACCTTCGGTGTCGGCCCCACCTTGGGGTCGATCTTCGGCGACGGGCCGACCTTCGGGTCGAACTTCGGACCCGCGATCGCCGGCGGCGGCGGGGCGCTCTTCGGGTTCTCGGCCTGGGCCTGCGCCCGCGCCACCACCGCCTGCGGCACGTCCACCTTCACCCGGACCGGTCGGGCCTGCGGCTGCGGCGTCGGGTTCGGCAACTTCGGATCGACCTTCGGCGCCACCGGCATCGGGTTCGCCTTCAGCGCCGCCACCTCGGCGTCGCGGCGCTGCACCGACACCTTGCGGATGTCCTGCGCCGCCCGCGCGTCCTGCTGCCGGACGTCCGCGGCGATCTGACGAATCTGCTGCTGCGGCTGGAGCTTCGGGGCCACCGCCAGCGGGGCCACCATCACCACGTTCGACACGTCCTTGTTCGCCACCCGCAGGCCGCCCAGCTGCGCCGGCGAGCTGTTGTTCACCGTCGTGTTGTTGTTCACGACCGTGATGTTGTTCGTGACGTTGTTCACCGTCGTGTTCGTGATCTGCTGGATGGCCGTGTTCTGCTGCACCAGCGTCCGCGGCGGCCGCGGCACGTTCCCCTGGTAGCGGCCGACGAACGTCGTCGCCACCGCCTGGTTCCACTGCGGCTGGCCGCGGTAGGCCGTGCTGTAGTAGTTCCACAGCGGGTCGTAGCTGTAGCCGCCGCGGCCGAACGCGAAGTTCACCTGCACCGCCACCGCCGGGGCGCACCACGGCCGGTAGCCGACGCCGACGTAGCGGCGGTCGTAGTAGTCGCCGAAGTAGTACGACCCGTGCCCGCTGCGGACGAACAGCGCCCCGAACAGCACCGGCTCGGCCACGACGTAGCTCGGCGTGTACACAAACCGCCGGGCCAGGAGCGGGCGCGGGAAGTAGACCGGCGTGAACAGCACCCCGCGGGTCGCCAGCGGGTAGTCCCAATAACCGTCCACGAAGACGTAGCCGACCGGCGACCAGCTGTACCGGGCCGGCACCCACACCCAGCCCGGCCGGTGCGTGATCCAGACGCCCGGCCGCCACACGTACCGTTCGCGCCACACCCAGCTGCCCGGCACGTAGACGTGGTCTACGCCCGGCGACGGGATCATCGGCCCGTTCTCGATGGTGACCGGCGGCGGCGGCAGGTACTCGAGCTCCTGCTGGACCGCGACGCCGCCGGCCTGCTGGATCATGACCGTCTGCCAGAAGCCGCTCACCCATTGGTGTCCGCCCTGGACCGCGTGCCAGCTCCCCGGCACCCACACCCGCCCCGGCGGCGGGACGCGCCAGAAGCCGCTGATCCAGATGTAGTCGGTGCGCTCGTCGTCCCAGTCCCAGTAGCCGGGAATCCACACGACGTTGTCGCCCTCGGGCTTCTGGTCGGGCGGCAGTTCCTCGATCGGCTCCGGCGGCGCTTGCGCGACGACTTCGCCGGCGACGGCGTGCTCTGCGGTCGCGGCGTAGGCCTCGTGGACCTGGCCGCGGGCGAGGACTTCGGTCCCTTCGGGGTGGCCCGGCAGTGGCTGAGGTTGGGCGCCCAAGCCGACCGGGGGTTGACCTTGCGGCGGCTGGGCGGGGGCCGAGTTGAGCGTAACGCCGAGGATGAGCCCGGCGAGAACGACCGCGGCGGCGAGCTGCGTTGGTCGCGGAAGCATGGGGTGACTCCGGGAGTGGCGACGGGGGCGCAAGAGAGGGCGCGGGTGTGGGGCGGGCTTGCGCCACGGGGTCGAGATTGTGGCGAACGACGTGCCAGTGCGTCAACCCGGACGGGATCAATATGCGAAATGCCCACCGGCCGCCGGTCGGCATTCCTCCAACCGGCGATACGGAAGGGCGAACCGCACGATCTAATCCCGAGGCCGTGTCCCAAACCGTGAGGCCGACGACATCACCTAGGCGGTACGTACTCGAGCCTGAACGAGCGGACCACGGCTTTCCCTTCGAGAACGCATTGGACGTCGAGCACGTTCTCCTTCACTAATTTGGCACGGTAATCGTAAATCTCGCGGCGGTCTTCACCCTGGCCGTCGACGTACGAGTGCTGCCAGGTCATCTCGCCACCCTTCGTGATGCTGCCGCGAGCCGTGAACGGTCGGGCTGCGATCCCGGTGTCGTCCGTTAGCTTCATCTTGCCCACGAAACCATCGACATCGCGGTTCGGTGTTCCCGCGCGACTAGTGACTGCAAACTCGACGGTTACGGTTTTCCCTTTGGGGGAAAGTCGCCCCGGGTAGCTCCCCTTCCATAGACTGCCCGGGTAGAGCAGATCGACAGCCGTCTTCGGCTTCGCAAGCGAACGCCCGTCTTTCGGCTCCACCTCGGCCACCTTCGGCAACTCGGGCAGACCCTTCGGCGGTGCGGGGAACGGGGTTCCACCCGGTCGGCTCCCCCGAGCCTTCCCCGGTTGCAGCATCGGATCCGGCTGACCCGAGGCAGTCAATAACCCTCCGGGCTCGGCCGAACCCTTGTCGACTTTCGGCAGGAGTTTATCCGCCTCACTCTTGAGCGTTCGCCTCCGGGCGCCGTCCAGGCCGGGAACAGATTCGATCATGAAGAAACCGGCTTTGCACCAGGAGCGGATTTCGATGCGATCGGTGTAATGGGAGAGCGCGCCCGGCATCATCAGGTCGAACTTCATCTCTCCGCCGGCGTTAACGGGAGGGACCAACAGAGTCCGCACGCTCGGCCGGTCCTTAGCCTTCTCCTGGAACTTGGTGAGTTCGGCACCCACATCGGTGTCTTTCTCTTGCAACCGCCGCGCGAACTCGCTGCCGAGCGGCGAGAAGTTCAGGTTCTTGAATTTGGA
>DASPHQ010000846.1:0-2866 GCA_035629595.1 Urbifossiella sp.
GCCGACCGCGAACGGGAAGAAGCCGGCGCCGACGTTCCCGGCCATGTTCATCGTGGCGAAGACCATCGCGACACGGGTGCCGCCCATCGACAGGGCCACCGCGTAGGCCGGCGGCCCGGCGAAGTAGGCGCAGAACGCCGCCGCGCTGACGAGCAGGACGACCTCGCCCGCGGTCGGCGCGAAGTACGCCGACACGGCCACGACCGCGGCGACGAGCATGCCCGCGGCCGAAATGCCGCAGCGGCTCAGCCACTCGCGGCCGGTCCGCCGCAGCAGCCAGTCGGAGGCGGTGCCGCCGAGCAAGGCGCCGACGATCCCCGCGAGGAGCGGCCACGTCGCGAGGCTGCCGGACTCGGCCGGCGACAGCCCCTTCGTCTCCTGGAGGAAGCGCGGGAACCACGTGAAGAACAGGGCCGTCGCCCCGGCGCGGAGGAGCTGCTGGAGGCAGAGCAGCACCATGTCGCGATCGGCGACGAGGAGCGTCCAGTCGAACGGCTCGCGGACCGCCGGGGTCGGTCGTGGGGCGTCGGGCCGCGGCACCACGACGGCGAACACCAGCGCCCACACCAGCCCCGGCACGGCGTACACGGCGAGCACGGCCTGCCACGTCAGCGGGCCGAACAGCCGGCCGGTCACCTCCTGCGACAGCGCCGCGCCGCCGGCCATGAAGCACGCCAGCAGCCCGGACGCGAAGCCCTGTTCGGTCTTGGGGAACGTCACCCCGATGGCCTTCGTGGCGCAGGGGAAGATGCCCGCCTGCGCCGCCCCCATCAGCCCCCACAGCAGGGCCAGTTCTGCGAAGTTGGAAGCGAGCCCGACCACGGCCGTGAGCGTCGACCACGCGACGGTGAAGATGACGAGGGCGGGTTTGCTGCCGAGCCGGTCGGCGACCCAGCCGGCGGGGATTTGGAAGGCGGCGTAGCCGGCGTACCACGCGAGCCAGACGAAGCCCATCGCCTGCGGGGTGAGGCCGAGTTCGCCCTCGATCGCCTTCGACGGCACCCCCAGCGCCGACCGCTGCAGGTAGGCGACGAGCGTGACCACGCACAGGAACGCCAGCAGCGTGTAGCGCATCAAGAAGGCCCGAGTGCGGCTTGCATCCGGTCGAACAGCCGGTCAACCTCGGCGGCGGTCTCGGGGTCCAACTCCCACCCGTACGGCCCGCGGCGGCGCGCGGACGGGAACAGGCCGCGCTTCACCATCAGGTACTTCTCGACCACCAGGAAGCCGTCGAGGCCCGCTTGCAGCTGGAGGCTCACGACGGCGCACACGGGGAAGTAGACCCGATACGCGGTGTCCTCGTCGCCCCCGCGGAGCGCCCGCCACACGGCCACGACGCCGTCGAGCAGGTCCATCCCCGGCATGGTGCCGGCGATGCCGCGGCGAAAACTGTCGATGAGGAACACGCCGCCCGAGCCCTCGAAGATGCGGGCGGCGCCGCCGGTCGCGTCGCGCAGCGCGGAGATGGTCGGCCCGTTCGGCGCGGCCTCCGGCTTGAAGAAAATCTTGTCCGGCCCGTACCGCTCGAGCAGCTTCACGTACACGCCCATCGGGATCGCCTGCCCGACGTATCCGGACGCGTCCTGAACGATGACGGGAACACGAACCGCGTCGGCGACGGCGCGGAAGTAGTCGGTCAGCTGTTCGACCCCCGGCCGTGCCGACAGCGGCGGCACGGCCATGACCGCGTCGCACCCCACGCGCTCGGCGGCGACCGCGAACGCGACCGCCTGCTTCGTCCCTTCCGCGCCGACGGCCGCGAACACCGGCCCGCGACCGGCCGCCGCTTCGACCAGCAGGCGCGGCAGCTCGACGCGCTCGTCGGCCGTCAGTTTCAGCGTCTCGGACACCATGCCGGTGCCGAGACCGTCGGCGCCGACGGCGAACGACCAGTCCACGGCGCGCGCCAGGGCCGCGGCGTCGATGCGGTCGTCGTCGGTGAACGGCGTGTGCGCGATCGCCAGCACGCCCGTTAGCGGTCGGATCATCTCTCTTCCTTGAAAGCCCGGGGACGGCCGTCCCCGGGCTTTGCCAACTGTCACCAGTCCCCCACGCTGCCGTCGGGGTAAAAGACCCGTTGCAGCACCTCCTGCTCGAACGGGTGCCGCTTCACTTCGGCCTCGTCGATGGTGATGCCGAGGCCGGGACGCGTGTTCGGCTTCACAATCCGCCCCTTCGGCTCGATCGTGAACCCTTCGCTCACCACGTCGCGGCGCCAGGGCACGTCCTCGGTCACCGTCTCGCAGATGGCGTAGCTCGGCTGGCTGAAGCCGAACTCCAGACTCGCCGCGGTGCTCACCGGCCCCTGCGGGTTGTGCGGCGCCAGCGCGATGCGGTGGGCCTCGGCCAGCGCCGCGATCCGCCGCGCCTCGGAGAGCCCGCCGCAGTGCGTGATGTCCACCTGACACACCTCGCACGCGCGGGCCGAGAACAGCCGCTGGAAGTCGGCCAGGTTCGTGACGCGCTCGCCGGTGGCGATGGGCGTGGACACGGCGCGGTTAATGGCCGCGAGCCCGTCCACGGACTCGGGCCAGCACGGTTCTTCGAGGAAGTACAGGCCGTAGGGTTCGAGCGCCTTCGCGAACTGCAAGCCCATCGCCGGGGACGGCCGGGCGTGGCAGTCCACCATGATATCGACGGCCTCGCCCACCGCCTCCCGCATCGCCGCGACGCACCTCTCGGCGGCGCGAATGGGCTTTAGCCCCTCCAGCGGCAGCGTCGGCGGGACGGCCATCGCCTTGAACGCGGTGAAGCCGTCCTCGACCGCCCGCCGCGCCAGGTCGCCGAAGCGCCGCGCGTCGTCGGCGGCCGTCTCGTAAAAATCCTCCATGCGGCCGCCGCCGAGGTGGCAGTAGGTCCGCACGTG
>DASPHQ010000847.1:0-10950 GCA_035629595.1 Urbifossiella sp.
CGAGATGGTGAAGTGACAGGTGCGGCGGACGGGCCGTCAGCGTCCGTCGTGGTTGCGATGGCTCTTCCCCAAGGTAGCAACCGCGCTCCCAGCCCGGCCATCACCCCCTCGTCCGGCCCCGCCCCCTCGAACACGACCGTCGCCACCCGCCCGTCGGCGGTGAAGTGAACCCCGGCGGCCGGTCGTCGGCCATCCCGCTCCCCACCGGGACGGCGACGACGAGGTCGAGTTGGCCGGGCGGCGGGAGGACGCCGCCTTCGTGCCGTTGATCGCCACTTCCCGGCTGGCCACACTCACACTCGGGTGTACCCGACTCATCGCCCCGACGCGGGTCCGACAGAAAATCCCGAAACTATCTCCCGCGGGTGCCCTCGCGTGGGAGGATGGGTCTCGACGGCGTGTACCGGCGGGTGCCGCGGCCGCGGGCGACCGGGGAGCCGCCCGCGGGTCATCCTCCAGTTTTTCCCTTTTCCCGTGACGCGCCGGGCCGGTCGCACCCAGGTGGTGTGGCGGGCCGCGGTGGCCCGCCGCGGAGGTCCCGATGCCCCACCCCGCCCTGTCCGCCGCCCTCGGTCGCTTCGCCCGCGCGACCGACCCCGACCCGCCGGCCGACGCCCGGCTCGTCGCCCGGTTCGCCCGCACCCACGACCCCGACGCGTTCGCCGAACTCGTCCGCCGCCTCGGGCCGATGGTCCTCGGCGTCTGCCGCCGCGTCACCGGCGACCGGCACCTGGCCGACGACGCCTTCCAGGCGGCGTTCCTGGTGCTGGTCCGCCGGGCGGCCCACCTGCGGCGGCCGGACGAGGTCCGCGGGTGGGTGTACGGGGTGGCCGTCCGGGTCGCCCGGGAGGCCCGTAACGTGTCCGCCCGCCGCCGCGCCCGCGAGGTGCCCGTCCCGGTCCTTCCCGACCGCGTCGCCGAGGCATCCCAGCCCCCCGACGCCGACGCCCTCCGGGCGCTCGACGAGGAGGTGGCGGCGCTGCCCGAGCACCTCCGCGCCGCGGTCGTGCTGTGCGAGCTCGACGGCGTCAGCCGGCGGGACGCGGCCGGGCGGCTCGGGGTGCCGGAGGGGACGGTGTCGAGCCGGCTGGCGAAGGGGCGGAAGCTCCTCGCCGACCGGCTCCGGAAGCGCGGCGTCGTGGCCGTCGGGCTGGCGGCGCTGGCCCAGGCGGCCGTCCCCGCGCGGCTGGCGGCCGCGACCTCCGCCCTCGCCACCGGCGCCCCGGCCCCCGGGGTCGCCGCCCTCGCCCACGGAGTGGTCCGCGTCATGGTCCTGCACAAGCTCCGCACCGTCCCGCTCGCACTCGGCCTGATCGCCGTCGTCGCGCTCGCCGCCGGCACATCCGCCGGGCGGCCCGACCTGCCTCGCCCCGCACCGGTCCCGCTTCGGGTCGCGGCGCAGCCCCCGGCTCCGCCGGCGAAGGTCGCGCCGGTCGGCCTCGTCGTCGCTCGGGACGGGGCGTACTGGCGGCTCGACCCGGGCGGGAAGAAGCTCGACGAGTTCCACCCGCCGCGGGACGTGCGGTTCGGCGGTGCTGCGGTGGTGTCGCCGGACGGCGTGCGGGTGGCAGTCGTCGCGCACAAGGTCGAGCCGCCGCAGGGGCTGCAGCCCGGGGTGGAGCTCAAGCCATTCCCGCTCAAGCTGGTGGTCCGCCGGGTGCTCGACCACCCGGAGCGGCCGAAGGTGATCGACCTCCCCGGGTTCACGCTGGAGCCGCACTGGCTGCCGGACGGCAAGGAGCTGGTGGTCGCGCAGGCCACGTCGAACACGCGGCTCGGGTACGAGAACCGGCGGCTCGACCCCGCGACCGGTGAGACCCGCCCGCTCGCCCTCCCGGACGGGTGCCGGGTGCTGGACGTGGCGGGGGACGGCAAGACGTTCCTGGTCGAGCGCCGGGTGAAGGACGTGCCGGGGGCGAAGCTGGCGCTGGCCGACGCCGGCGGGGCCGAGGTCCGCCCGCTGACCGACCTGAAGACGCCGCCGGGGTTCATCGCCGCCCGGTTCTCGCCGGACGGCAAGCGGGTGCTGTTCACCGACGGCGACCCGGCCCGGAAGGACGCCCACACGTGGGGCCGCAGCCACCGGCCCTACGTGCTCGACGTGGCGACGAAGGAGCGCACCGCGCTGGCGGACTTCCCCGAGAACGGGCAGGCGATCGGGGTGTGCTGGTCGCCGGACGGGAAGCGGGTGGCGTACACCTGGACGCAGCTGCACGCCGACCTGCTGGCGAAGGACCGCATCGGCGGCGAGGACGTGCAGCGGGAGGCGGAGGGGTTCCTGATCGTGGCCGACCCGGACGGGCGGAACGCGCGGACGGTGGCGTCGGACAAGGGGCGGTTCTTCGGGAACCTGGTGCTCGCCCAGCTCGACTGGCGGTAGCCGGGACGGGCGCCCGACCACCCCCGCGGCCCGGCCACTCGGCCGGACCGCGCCCCAGTACGGTGTCGATCGCCGCCACCCGCCCGTCGGCGGTGAGGTGGACCCCCGGCGGGAGGTCGTCGGCCGCCGCACCCTTTCGCTCACTTCCGCCGGAGCATCACCACGCTCCACTTCGGCAGGTTGATGTAGACCTTTCCGTCGTCCTGGGTCCACGGCTCGTGGAACGCGTTTCCCGCCCCGTCCCACCCCCCGAAGGCCGCGTCCTGGGTGCAGAGCACCTGGGTCCACTGGCCGCCGTACCCGGTGGCGACCCCGTACCCGTGGCCGGAGAAGTTCCGGTCGCTCAAGTTGACCACGGTCAGCACGACGTTCCCGTCGCCCTCGCGGGTGAACCCGGCCACCTGGTTCACCGGGTCGTGGTGCGGGACGCCGAGGGACTCGGCCCGCAGCGCCGGGTTGGCCCACCGGACGCCGTTGCACGCCGCGACCAGCCGCCGCATCTCCATCCCCGTCCCGTCCCCGGCGACCCGCCAGTTGAAACGGTGGTCCCCGTTGTCGTCCGTCCCGTCGTGCCAGTACCCCCACCCCACGTGCGGCGAGGCCATGTGGCACTCGGCCCCCATGAACAGCATCGGCGTCCCCGGCATCGCCACGTTCAGCGCCCACGCCAGCCGGCACTTCGCCCGCGCGGCCCAGTCCTCCCGCCCGCCGAGCTGGTCGATCAGGTAGCGGTGCCGCTTGTCCCAGTTCGTCTGCCCGTCCTCCGCGTCGCCGTTGTTCAGATCGCCGCAGTCGTCGTGCGACCCGAGCGTGTACTTCACCAAGTTCCACGGGTGGTCGTACCCGTCCCAGCCGAGGAACCCCCGCACCTTGTTCAGCGGGTCCTGCCCGGCCAGCGCCCGTTGGCACTCGTGGTGGGCCCGGGCCGTCCACGTCGCGCAGAACCGGCCCTCGTTCACGATCCACGGGTGGTCCGGCAGGTGCTCGGCGATGATGTACTTGTCAGGAAAGTCGGCCCGCAGCCGCTCGACGACGAGCTTGAGGTGGTTGCCATTGATCTGGGTAGTCACGTCGAACCGCAGCCCGTCGGCGTGGTACTCCTCGAGGTACATCCGGGCGTTCTGGTAGAAGAACTCCTGCACGTCGCGCTTCCACCACGCCGGGCCGCGGCCCCAGTCGGTCCACTGCCCGCCCTCGAAGTAGATCCCGTCCTCGTGGGTCCAGCCGTCGTAGTGGTAGAGCGAGTTGTCCGTGTTGCCGGCGTGGTTGTAGACCACGTCGAAGATGACGGCGAGGCCGCGCCGGTGGGCGGCGTCGACGAAGTGCATCAGGTCGTAGGGCGACCCGTAGGACGACTCCGGGGCGAAGAACGTGGAAGGGTTGTAGCCCCACGACCGGTCGAACGCGAACTCGTGTACCGGGAGCAGTTGGACGCAGTTGAACCCCAGCTCGCGGACGTACCCGAGCTTGCTCTCGACGTCGTTGAGCGTGGCCCCGACCTTGTCGAACTCGTCGCCGCGGCCGGCGAAGCTGCCGACGTGGAACTGGTAGATCAGGAAGTCGGCAAACCGCGGCGTCCGGAACGCCGACCACTCGAGCAGGTCCGGCCCGAGGACGACCGACCCGTTCCGGCTGCTGGGGTCCCGGCGGGTCAGCTCCGAGCTGAGGACGTCGCGCCCGGCCGGGTCGAGCCGCTCGAACACGTTCCCGCCCGGCCCGGTGATCTCGTAGCGGTAGAGCTGCCACGCCCGCACGCCCGCGACGGTGCCGGACCAGTACTCGCCGTTCTGGGTCAGGGACTGGCGGGTGATGGTGTCGGTGTCCTCCCAGTACGGCCCGTCCTGGACGAGGACGCGGACGTGTCGGGCGTGCGGCGCCCAGACGCGGAAGTAGCAGCCGGTCGGGCCGAGCCAGGCCCCGAGGCGGTCGGTGGGGTTCATCGTGCGTTCCGGGTCTCGTCGCCGAGCGACGGGGGGTGTGCGAGTCGGTGGTGAGAGGCGTGCGTCAGGTTACCGTGGCGTTCTGCCGCTGGCAAGAAGGTGGCATTGTAGGATCTCGACACCGGGTCGTTCTCACGCCGGTCGTCGGTGGCCAGTCGGGTAACACGATCAGGGGTGTGCGGTGATCGCCAGCCACGACAGTCCCCCGGGGCGAGGGGTCGCCGGTCCGTGCAGGGCGATCGAGGTGGTGGTAGATGGAGAGGCCGAGGAGACGCGGTCGCGGCTCGTTACCCCCGCGCCCGCCCCGCGCCGCGGCGGATCGTGGGCCGGCCGCGGTCACCCGACGCTGTCGCCCAGTCAGCACGGGTGCCGCGGCCAGCTTATCTGCACGGTATCACGGCGCGCGATACTGATCTAACAAAAAGCAGAATTATTCAGACGTGTCGCGTTGCGACCGTAACCGACAAGTCCATTTGATCTCACCGACACAGGAATTTGGGATCGACTTGACGCGGGGAGGTCGGGCACAATGTCCGTCCGTCAGACGGTGCCGCCCGGGCCGGGCCGGTCAGCACCCGTCTCGCCCACGGAGCTGTTGCGCATGCCGGGCCGACCCCTCTGCGTGGCCGCGGACGCGGACCCCAGCATCAATCGTTTCGTCGCCACCGTCCTGGCCCGGGCCGGGTTCGACGTCCGCCCGCTGGCCGGGCCGTGGGAGGTGGCCGCGACCCCCCTCGGCGGCGTCGCACTGGTCGTCCTCGGCGGGCGGGGCCGCGGCGTGTCCGCCGCCGACGCCGCCCGCGCCCTCCGGGCGGCCGGGCACCGCACCCCGGTCGTGGTCCTGGTGAACTCGCCCGACCCGGCCGCGGCGGCCCTGGCCGCCGCCGACCCGGCCGTCCGGCTCGTCGAGAAGCCGTTCACCCCGACCGAGTTCGAGGCGGCTGTGGGCGCGCTCGTGGGTAGAGCGTAAGCCCGGCGACGGTTCGGCCGGCCGTCGGACACCGCACCAAGCCAAATGCAGCGACGTGTGGCGCGTACGTCCCGACCGACGAGCTCTCGAGGAGTCCAGACCGGCGGCACCCGGTGCGGCCGAAACTGTCCTGGGGCCGGGCGTGGTGGGGCGCCGCCCGCGGTCACGGCGGTGACGAGCAGAAGGCGGCGAGCGACGGCGGGACGCCCGCCCTGGTCGGGCAGTTCGCCGCGGTCTTCGGCACCCGCCCGTCCGCGATCGGATTCTCGTCCAGGATCAGGATGGGAAGGGTCTTCAGCCCCGCCAGCGGCGACACGTCGGCGATCTGGTTCGCCGGCGCGACCAACACCGCGAGTTGCGTCATCCCGGCGAGCGGGGTCAGGTCGGCCACCGCGTTGTCGCCGAACGAGAGGCGGTCCATCTTGGCCAGCCCAGCGAGGGGGGCCAGGCTGACCACCTTGTTGGACTCGAACGACAAGACGGTCAGCTCCACCAACTTCTCGAGCGGGCGGAGGTCGCGAACCTGATTGTTGGAGATGGTCAGCGTGCGGAGTTGCGTCAACCCGGCGACGGGGGTCAGGTCGGCCACCGCGTTGTCGTCGGCCATCAGATTCTCCAGCGCCGGGAACCCCGCGACCGGGCCGAGGTCGGTCAGCCCCGTCCCGGTGACCGTCAGCTCCCGTAGACGTGGGAACTTCGGCAGCCCGGCCAGGTCCCTCAGCCCGGTCCGGTCGAGGCCCAGCCGCTCGAGCCTCGTCAACTTCTTCAGCGGAGCGACCCCGCGGAGCGGGTTGTCGGCGAGAAACAGGCGGGTCAACTTCGTCAGTTTCGCGAGCGGGTCCAGACTCGCGACCGCGTTCTTCGTGAGGTCCAGCTGGGTCAGGAGGGTGAGGGCGGCGAGCGGCTTCACGTCCTTGACCTGGTTCCGGTCGGCGGCCAGCGTCGTCAGCCGGGTCAGCCCCGCCAGCGGGGCCAGACTCGTGAGCCGGTTGAGCCCCACGTCGAGTGTGGTCAGCTGCGCGAACTTCCTCACCACCGCGACGTCGGTGAGTTTGTTCGACCGCACGGACAGGGACTGGAGCTGGGTCATCCGCTTCAGCGGGGAGAGGTCCGTGACGCCGTTCGAGACGAGGTCGAGGACGCGGAGGTTGACGAGCCCCGCGAGCGGCGCCACGTCCGCGGCCTGGTTCTCGAACAGGAACAGCTCCCGGAGCCGGGTGAGCCCTGCGAGCGGCGTGAGGTCCTTGACCGCGTTCCGGGTGAGGTGCAGGCGCTCGAGCCGGGCCAACCCCTTCAACGGGGAAAGGTCGGCGATGCGGTTCTGGGTCGCGGAGAGGACCTTCAGCCGGGGGAAGTTCGCCACGACCCCGATGTCTTGAACCCCCGTCGCGTCGAGGTTCAGCGACTCCAGGGCGGTGAGGCCGGCCAGCGGGCTCAGGTCGGTGAGGGGGTTGAAACCCAGGCCGAGCGTCTTCAGGTTCACCACGCCGGCCAGGGGAGTGAGGTCCGAGATGTTGAAGTTGCCCAGGTCCAGGGACTCGGCCGCGCAGTCGGGCGTGTTCAGTACCTGCTTGATCGCGTCGATCGTGACCCGAGCCGGCCCGGTCACGGTCGGGTCGGTACACAGGTCGAGGAACGTCCGGGTCATGTCCGCCTCCGCTGGGATTTCACGTGCGGCGGCGGGTACACACCCGCAGCCGTCCGGTCTCGGCCCGAGTCCGAACCCGTCCGGGAGCCGGGCCGGACGATCTGCCGGAGTCGGCAACGACACCATCGCCACTTCGTTAATCAGACCGCCGATCGCATCATACGATCGGTAGTCTCATCAAAGACAGCCTAAATTCACACCACCGGTCTATCCGATAGTCAGGGTGAACTGCCGTAGCAGGTCGCGGGGTGACACGCGCGTGCCGGCCGAGCAGGGGTCCCAGGAGTCGCCCGTCATGCCCCGTGCCCGCGCCGTGCGCCCCGGCTTGACCGCCGGGCTGATTGTCCTCGCGTTCTCGCTCAGCTCGTGTAAGCACGGCTGGGTCCCCAAGGGGGACTCGTGCGCCGGCGACGGCGGGTGCCCCCCGAAGGCCGCGGTGTGCACGCACCCGACGGTCCACGCCCTGGCCCACGACCTGGACCACCTGGAGAAGCACATCGAGTTCTTCGGCAGCGTCGTGCCGAAGGCGCCCGACGTGTGGGGGCAGGCCCGGCTCACCCAGCACCGGGAGGAGTTCGAGGAGCGGATGAAGGTCGAGCTGGACACGTTCGGCATCAAGCTCAACGGCAACCTCGCCCGCGCCGACCAGGCGTTCTTCGCCCAGTCCGTGGCGCTCGGCATTGCCGCGTCGCCGACGGCCCCGGTGCGGACGTTCGAGACCACCGCGGAGAACACGAAGTCGTCCGAGAACAGCATCAACAACGTCATCCAGACCACGGTCGAGAAGGAGGCCGCGAAGGACGACTCGACCCCCAAGAATACGACCACGGACACGCGGACGACGACGAACAAGGGCGGGGACGTGGGCTCGCTCGTGACCAAGTCGTCGATCAAGTCGCCGACGGCGCTCGCGCCCCCGAGCGTCTCCGAGAACGCCTTCCTCGACCTCCAGCCCGGCAAGGACGTCGCGACCATCGAGCAGAAGCGGATCGGGTTCGGCAGCCTCCAGGCGGTCGGGATCGGGCTCGAGCCGACGGAGATGCTCCATCAGAAGTCGCGGTACCTGAACCTGCTGCACCAGCTCCGCCGCACCAACGAGGGCGACGACACGGCCGACGCCCCCGGGTACTCACTGAACCTGGTGCGCATCCCGGTGTCGGTCCTCCCCGGGCACATGACCCGGGAGGGCCACGGGGCCGAGGTCACCTTCACCCTGAACCCGGTGCTCAGCAACGACCTGCTGCCGATGACCTACCGCACGCTGGTGATTAACGACCTCGTCCAGCAGCTCGGCTTCCCGCTCGCCCGCTTCCTGGAGGTCGACGACGCGAAGGTGATCCTGACGAAAGAGGAGCGGGTGAAAGTCCGGACCATCGCGAACGGGGACCCGGCCGCCAAGGATACCACGAAGATCGACCCGCTCCCCCCGCCGCGTGTCGCGCCGAAGGGGTCGGTCGGGGCAACAAGGGTCCAAACCCCCGTGCCCGCCGGGAAGGATGGCCAGGTCTCCCACACGGCATTCGACCGCGACCTGAAGGCGCGGGTCGAGAAGCGGTTCGTGATCCCGACCCTGCCGCCCGCCCAGGGGCGACAGGCCCGCGCGTCCGTGCCGAACTCGCAACTCCTCGAGGTGTTCGGGGTGGAGAACTGCTTCGAGATCGCCTACCAGGCGAGGCTGGCGTTCGAGGAGTCGATCGACGTGAACGGGTACGCCCACGTGCCCGACGTGCAGGCGTACCTCCAGTCTGAACTCGGGGCCGCCTACCGGTTCCTCGCCGAGCCGAACAACCAGACCCTCTGGACGACCTACTGCCGCCCCGAGATCGTGGCCGCGGTCCGCAACCGCGACGTCATCACCCTGGCGGCCCAGCGGGCGGCGTTCCGCACGTACTTCCAGGGCGTGTCGAACAGCACCGGCCAGAAGGACGAAGACCGGAAGATGGAGTTCTCGGTCACCGCGGCGCTGGCGTGGGCCATCTTGGTGGACGCGGCCCTGCTCACCGACCGGCTCGTCCAGGACATGCACGAGACGGCCACCGCCAAGGGGTGCGCGCCGTTCTGCGCCGGGTGGCTCGACTTCGCCCACCCGAACCCGTCGCCGGAGGCCCGGCAGGCGTTCAACGCCTACGTCCGGTGCCGCTGGCCGGTCCGCGTATTCGCCCTCGACCCGGCCATCGAAGAGCAGAACATCAGCGACACCCTTAGCACCCGCCGGGAGACGCAGTTGGCCCTGTCGATGGCGTTCGTCAGCGGGCAGATTAACGCCAACACGCTGACCCGGTACGCCCGCAAGCTGGAGGCTGAGTACGAGACGATCGCGCTCAACCGCACCCAGGTCGGGTTCGCCCACGGCGAGAACACGTTCGGGTGGCGGTTCTACCCGCGGTTCCAGACGCCCGACACCGAGTCGAACCTGAAGGTTCTGCTCCGCGACCAGCTGATCGGCGGCCCGAGCCGCAACGCGCTGCTACGCCAGCGGCGGCTCGAGCCGGGGCCGCGCGAGTGCGTCGCCATCGTCATCACCCCGTCGTTCGTGCCATACCTCACCTGCGACTCGGTGAGCAACTGGTTCAGCCTCGCCGACCCGAAGCACAAGTCGCTCGACCACACCCAGGCGATGCGGATCAGCCGGACCGTCAAGTCGCTGCAGACGTGCGGCCCGACGGTCCGCGACGCCGACTGCTACCGGGACGGCGACTTCGCCCGCCTGCTCCGCCGGGTGGAGCAGTTGGACGCCCGCCTGCCGACACAGACGAGCACGGTGCAGGTGCCGGTGGTCAACACCCTCGGCGGGTTCGAGATGTTCAACAACGGCACGACCGACCTGGCTCCCGAGCTGTATGGGTTCTACGGAGCCCCTGGGGCGCGGCTGGACGGCCCCACCACGCTGTTCCTGGTCGGCGACCACTTCAGCCCGCTCCGGTCCAAGGTGATCGTGGGGAACCAGGAGTGCCGGACCGAGATGCTGAGCCGGCAGGTGGTGAAGGTGGTGGTGCCCCCGGGGGCGCTGGCGACGAACGACAACTACGTCAACGCCCACCTGGCCACCCCGTACGGAGTCAGCCGGGAGATCTACATCCCGATCGCCCGCCCGCTCGGCCAGCCTGCCCCGGGGTTTGCGTTCGACGTAACGAACTGGACGCTCCACACCCGGACCCGGGCGATCGTGAACGAGAAGAACGAGGTCAGGGGGTACACGTACGGGTTCCTGTCCGTCAACCCGAAGGTGGCCTACCTCCACTGGCAGGGCGTGCCGGCCGGGCTCCCGAGAGAGATCGACGCCACCTTCGAGTTCGCCGTGAAGGGGAAGACGATCACCGTCACGCGGACGGTCCAGTACGCAGCGAGCGGGTTCGCGGTCCCCGTCGAGAACGTCCTCGAGGAGCTGGTGCAGAAGCTCAACCAGGAGGCGGCCCCGACGCAGGCGACGGACCGCCCGTGGGACGGGCCGCTTCCCACACCGGTGGGGATCACGATCACGGCCCGGGGGGCGGACGGGGCGACCATGACCCCCGCCCCGAGGCTCTTGACGCCCGTCGAGGTGAGGGCGTTCTCGACGACGACACAATAGCGTCGCGGCCCCGGGCCCCGCACGGCGCGAAGCGACCTGTGGCGCCCGACCAGGGGCACCACAGGTCGCTCGTGCGAACGCGTCACCCTGCCGCCGTCGGCGGGAGCAGCCCTCCGCCGGTGCCGCGCCAGCCGTTCGCGGGTCACGACAGCCGCCCACTCCGGCCCAGCGGTCATCAGCTCGGTGAACCCCGCGGCGCGGACTTGGTCGGTCACCGTCCGGTCGAAGTCCGCTAGCGTCAACGTGCCGTCCCGCATCCTGGCGAGCAGGGCCGCCGGGTCGGTCGGCACCCCCTTCGGTCGCGGCCCCGGCAGCCGCCCGGTCAGGCGTGCCACCCTCCGGTCCAGACTCATGTCGTCGCCCCCGGCTCGGACCCGCCCATGAACGTGGTCCGCCCGCCACACGCCGGGCAGGCCGGGAACACGACAATGGTCGGCGGCG
>DASPHQ010000848.1:0-7078 GCA_035629595.1 Urbifossiella sp.
GCCGCCGCGCTCGCGTATCTCTCCACATGCGGCCGGCCCGGGGCGCTCCACGAGGGGGTGACGTCCCGGGCCGGTTTAGTCGTTGGTGGCATCACGCCCGCGTCAGGACGTGAGTCGAGCGGCTAATACGCTTGGGTCCGACGGATTTCCTGCCCGGTCCAGGACGGTTGCTCCGTTGTAACGGGAGGGGCCGTCGCCCCGCCGCATCGCCCGCCACACCGAGGCTCACCCATGACCCGTCTCGCCGTCCTGGCCGCCGTGATCGCCCTCGCCGCCGGCCCCGCGGCCGCCCAGCCGGACACCAAGTCCGGGCCGCCGAAGGCCGGTCCGTCGTCGAGTGCCCCGCAGTTCGTCGTCCAGCCGACCGCGGTCCAGCCGACCGCGTTCGCGGTCCCGCAGGCGCCGTCCGTGGTCCCCGCTGGGGGCGGGGCGGTGATCATCATCGTCATCCCGGCCGCGCCCCAGGCCGGGCCGTTCCCGGTCGCCCCTCTTCAGTTCGTCCAGCCCCAGGCCGTGCCGGCCGTGCCGCCCGCGGCGAACAACCCCTTCGCCCGCGCCACGGCCGACACCGAGGTTCAGGCGTTGCGCCGCGAGGTCGAGGCGCTAAGGGCGAGCCAGGAACGGGTGGCCGCCCTGCTCAGCAGCCTCGCCGACCGACTGCCGCCGCCGCCGGTGACGACCGCGCCGCGGCCCAAGCAGCCGTAGCCGAACGAGAGCGGCCCGGGGCGATGAGTCCCCGGGCCGCGTTTCTGTAGCCAACACATCCCCAATCAATTCCTACCGCTCGGCGGGCGGTTCCCCCTCGACTCGGATGCCGGCCTACTTCTTCTTCGGCTTCGGTCCCGGCTTGCGCGGGATCGCCTTCAGCTTCTCCACGTCGGAGCGGAGGGCGACGAACGAGTTCCCGAGCGGCCGGACCGGCAGCCGGCCGTCCTTGACGAGGTAGAGCGCCCGGCGCTTGCCGACGCCGAGGATGTCGGCCGCCTCCGAAGCTACTCGATCACGTCCACCTGTTGCTCGACAGGCACGTGAGGCCCGACGTACCGACACCGAAACGGGTCGTAGCAAAATGGGGATCCTGTCAGAATAGATTTGCATCAGTCTTGGAGTCCGGTTACCGTTCCACTCACACTTCCCGACGACAGCTCTGTCGAAGCGGCCCGCGAGCGGGTCGGCGCGTTCACCGAACGCCTCGGCGAGATCCGAAGGCAACTCCACCAAGTCGTCGTCGGCCAGGACGCGACGATCGACCTGCTGTTAGCCTGTGCCCTGACCGGCTCGCACGCCCTGTTGGTCGGCGTTCCGGGGCTCGCCAAGACGCTCATGGTCAAGGCGCTGGCGTCGGCGTTCGACTGGCGGTTCTCTCGCGTCCAGTTCACCCCGGACCTGATGCCCTCCGACGTGACCGGCTACGAGTTGCTCGGCCGCCCCGGGGCTGGGGGCGCGGAGACCGGCGCCGCCGACGGCCCTCCGGGTATGGTGTTCCGCCCCGGGCCGGTGTTCACCAACCTGCTGCTGGCCGACGAGATCAACCGGGCCGCGCCGAAGACGCAATCGGCGCTGCTGGAGGCGATGGCCGAGCGGCACGTCACGGTCGGCGGCCGCACCCACCCGCTCGAAGACCCCTTCCTGGTGGTTGCCACTCAGAACCCGATCGAGCAGGAGGGGACGTACCCGCTGCCCGAGGCCCAACTCGACCGATTCAGGATGGAGATCCACCTGACCTACCCGAGTCCGGCGCAGGAGGAGGAGATCGTCCAGCGGACGACGGGCGGGTTCGTCCGGCTGCCGCCGCCGGCGTTCGACCGGGCGGCGTTCCTCCAACTCCGGGACCTGGTGCTGGCGGTGCCGGTTCCCAGCGGGGTCGCGGCCTACGCGGTCCGGCTGTGCGGGGCGAGTCGGCCGGGCGACGACCGGGCCGACCGGTTCGTGTCGGACTACGTCGCCTGGGGCGCGGGGCCGCGCGGGTCGCAGAACCTCGTGCTGGCGGCGAAGGCGCACGCGCTGTTCGCCGGCCGTACCGCCCCGACCGTCGAGGACGTGCGGGCCGTCGCGCTGCCGGTCTTGCGGCACCGGATGATCGCCAACCACCGCGCCATCGGGGACGGGGTGACGCCGCCGGCACTCGTGGCCCACCTCCTGAACCGGGTAGCCGCGTGACCGCCACGCCCGCCACCCGGTTCCTCGACCTCGCCGCCCTGGCGGCGCTGCGGCGTCTGCGGTTCGCCCCGCGACGGGCAGTCGAAGGGACGTTCAGCGGCCGACACTCCTCCCGCCGGCAGGGCGGGGCCGGGGAGTTCGCCGACTTCCGCGAGTACGCCGACGGCGAGGACCTCCGCCGGCTCGACTGGCGGGTGCTCGCCCGCACCGGCCGGGCGTACACGCGGCTGCACCAGGACGAGACGAACGTCGTCTGCACGCTGGTCCTCGACGCCAGCGAGTCGATGCGGTTCGGCGCCCCCGGGTCGAAGCTCGAGTACGCCCAGTACCTCGCCACGGCGCTGAGCCAGTTGATCGGCTGGCAGCAGGACCAGGTCGGCCTCGCCGTCGTCGCCGACGGGCTGGGCGAGTTCATCCCCACGGGCGGCACCGCCGGCCACGTCGCCCACCTCCAGGGGGCGGTCGAGCGGGTCGGGACGCGCCCGGCGACCGACCTGGCCGGGGGGCTGGGGCAGGTGTTCCAACGGCTCACACGCCGCGGCGTACTCCTGGTGATGAGCGACTTCCTGGTCGACGACCCGGAGGCCGTCTTCGCGGCGGTCCGGCTGTTCCGCCACCGCGGGTGGCAGGCGGTGGCGCTGCACCTGATCCACCCGGACGAGGAGCGGTTGCCGGACGGCGGCGCGTTCCGGTTCGAGGGGATGGAGAACGACGGGGTGGTGGACTGCACGCCGGCGGAGGTCCGCGCGGGGTACGAGGTGCGGTTCGGGGCGCACTGCGCGGAAGTCCGCACGCTCGCCCTGGCCGCCGGGTGCGACTACCGCCGCGTCTCGACCGCCACCCCGTACCTGTAAACCCTGTCCGGCTTCCTCGTCGATCGCGGGGGGTGACCGTGCCGTCCTTCCTGCACCCGTGGGCCGTGTGGGTTGGTGCCGCGGCGGTGGCGCTGCCGGTCGCCGTTCACCTGCTGACGCGCCCGCGTCCGCGCCGCCTGGCACTGTCAACCATCCGCTTCGTCCGGGAGGCGGTGAAGGCCCGACGCCCGACACCGGCTGCGCGACGCGATCATCCTCGGGCTGCGAGTGGCGGCCGTGCTGCTTCTCGCGCTGGCCGTGGCCCGGCCGCTGACGGCGACCCGACTGCTGGTGACCCCGGACCCGGGCGGTACGGCGGCTTGTGTCGTGATTCTCGACGTGAGCCAGAGCATGGCCGCCGAGAGCCGCGGGGTGCAGCTGTTCGAGCGGGCCCGGCCGGCCGCGGCCGCGTTCCTCGGCGAGTCCCCGGACCTCCGCGCCGGGCTGGTGCTGGCCGGCGCCGCCGCGCGGCCGGTGTTCGACCGGCTCTCGGCCAACACGGCCGCGCTGCGGGACGAACTCGGGCGGGCGGCCGTGCGGCCCGAGCGGATCGACCCGCAGGCCGCGGTGAACCGGGCGGGCGAACTGCTCGCCGCGCCCGGCGCCCCCGCGCGGCGGGAACTCGTCGTCGTCAGCGACTTCCAGCGGTCGAACTGGGCGAGCGTGGATTTCGGTGTGCCTCCTGGGCGAGTTGCTGGCGCTGAAGGTGTTCCGCACATGAGCACCCTGAGCTTCGAGCCCCTGGTCCCGCCCGCCCTGTGGGTGCTGCTCGCGGCCGCTGGCGTGGCGCTCGGGGTGTGGTACGGCCGGGGCCGGCCGGGCGCAGTCTCGCCCCGCCGCTGGGCCGCCGTCCTCGCCCTCACGGGCGGCGGGTTCGCCGCGGTGCTGTTTATCCTGCTCAACCCGACGTGGGTCGAGCCGGTGCGCACGCCCGGCGGCAAGCCGGTGCTGACCGTGGTCGTGGACGCGACCGGAAGCATGACCACGCCGGATGCGGGGGGCCGGACGCGGTACGCCGCCGCCACCCGGACAGCCCGCGCGCTCGCCGGCCGGCTGGGGGATCGCTTCGACGTCCACGTCGCCCTGGCCGGCGACGCCGCGCGGCCGGCGGACCTCGACACGCTCGACGCGACCGAGCCGGCGGGGCAGGTCACCGACCTCGCGGCGGCGGTCCTCGCCGGGGTGGACCAGGAGCGGCCGCAGGGGCAGGCGGTCGTGCTCCTGAGCGACGGCATCCACAACGCCGGCCCGACCGGGAGGGTGCTCGACGCGGCCCGGGTGGCGCGGGCGACGGCCTGCCCGGTGTACACCCACACCCTCGGCGGCGACGCGGCGGTCCGCGACCTCGCGGCCGACCTCCGCGCGCCGAAGGAGATCGCCTTCGTCGGTCAGAAGGTCACCGTCCCCGTGGTCGTCCGGCAGCACGGCCTTCCCGGGACCGACGTGACCGTCAGCCTGACCGCCGACGGAAAGACGGCCGACCGCCGCCGGGTCCGCCTGGCCGACCGCGAGACGACCGAGGTGCGGTTCGAGGTGACGCAGTCGCGGCCCGGCGTCTACCGCTACGAGGCGGCCGTCGAGCCGCACGCGGACGAGGTGACGCGGGCGAACAACACGGCCCTGCTGGTGCTCCGCGTCGTGGACCGCCCGGTCCGTGTGCTGCTGCTGGAAGGCCGGCCGTACTGGGACGCCAAGTTCCTCGTCCGCGCCTTCTCGGCCGACGCCTCGGTCGAGTTGGACAGCGTCGTCCGGGTCGGCGAGGGGCGGCTGATGCGCCGCACCCTCTCCCGCCCGACCGGCGCCGGCGGCGCGCCCCCGGGGCCGGGTCAGGAGGACTGGAAGATCATTCCCGACCTGTCCGCCGTGCTGGGCGGACCGGACGGGCTGCGGTCCTATCAGGTCGTTGTCCTCGGCCGCGACACCGACGGCCTCCTGGGCGACGAGGCGGTCACCGCGCTGCAGTCCTGGCTGTCCCGGGACGGCGGCTGCCTCATCTGCTCCCGTGGCCAGCCGGCCAGCCAGGTCAGCCAGCGGCTCGGGCGGATCCTCCCGGTCCGGTGGGCGCCGGTCGCCGAGTCGCGGTTCGGCGTCCGCCTGACGGACCGGGGCCGCGCCCTGCGGCTGATCCCGCCGGGCGAAGCGCTGAGCCAGCTGCCGACGCTCGCGGCGGGAGCCCGGCCGGAGCAGCCGAAGCCGCTCGCGGTCGTGCTGGCGACGGCCGGCCCCGGCGACGGCGAGGGCGAGCCGGTGGTGACGTACCAGCCCTACGGGGCCGGCCGCGTCGTGGTCATCGAGGGGGCCGGGATGTGGCGCTGGGCGTTCCTGCCGCCCCAGCAGCAGCACGACGAGGTGTACGGCGCGATGTGGCACGGGCTGCTCCGCTGGCTGGTGTCCAGCGCGGACCTGCTGCCGGGGCAGAAGCTCGCCCTCCGCGGGGAGAAGGTGCGGTTCGGGCCGGCCGAGCCGGCGGCGGTGACGCTCCTCCTCCGGGCGGACGCGGCGGGCGGGCCGGTGCCGGCCGTCGAGCTGCGCGGCGACGGCATCACCGGCGCGCGGGCGGTGACGCCGGTGGCGCTGGGCGACGAACCGGGCACGTACCGGGCGGTGTTCGGGCCGCTGCCGGAGGGGCGGTACCAGGCGCGGGTGGCCGGCGCTGACCCGACCGCCCCCACGGCCGGGGCCGCGTTCGAAGTCCGCAACCTGTCCGACGAGCGGCTCGATCTGAAGGCCCGGCCGGACCTGATGGCGCGGGTCGCGGACGAGAGCGGCGGGGCGGTCCTCGGCGGGGACGACCCGGACGACCTGGCCCGGCGACTCGGGGAGCAATGGGAGCGAACGCGGTCGGGGCAGGTGCGGCGGGTCGCGGCGTGGGACCGGTGGTGGGTACTGACCGGGGTGCTGACGGTGTGGGCGGCGGCGTGGACCCTGCGGCGGTCGGCGGGTCTGGTCTGACGGTCGAAGGTGCGGGCCGTGTGAACTACGAGGGCCGGGGCGTGGAAGCCGATCTCTTACGGCGGCGGCTTCGCGGGGTCGGGCGGCGACTGCTCGCGGTCCGCACCCTGGGCGGGCTCGGGTGGGCGGCCGCGGCCGCGGTGCTGCTGGCGGTCGTCGCCGTGTGGCTCGACCTCCTCTGGGAGTTGCCGCCCGGGGCGCGGTCGGCCGCACTCGTCGGCACCCCGCTCGCCGGGCTCCTGATCCTCGGGGCCGCCGCGTGGCGGGCCGGGCGGGCCGGCACGATCCAGGCTGTCGCCGGCCAGCTCGACCACGCCGGCGGGGCGGCCGGGCGCATCCGCGCCGGCGTGGACCTGCTCGCGGTCGAGGCCGCCTCGCCGCTGACCGCCGGGCTCGCCGCCCTCGCCGTCGCCGACGCCCGCGAGCTGGCCGACCACGTCCCCGCCGCCCGCGTCGCCCCGGTGCGGGCCGCGGCCCGGCCGTTCACCGTGTTCCTGGTGCTGGCGGCGGCCGCGGGGACCGCCGCCGCCGCGTTCCCCCGGCTGGCCGAAACCGAGTGGAACCGCTTCACCCGCCCGTTCGCGGACCAGGCGCCGTTCTCCCGCATCGTCTTCCGCGTCGAGCCCGGCGACACGCAGATCGTGTTCGGCCAACCGCTCGACGTGCGGGCGACCACCGAGGGGCCGGCCGTCGAGCGGCTGAGCCTCGTGCTCGAGCCCGGCGACGGGCTGGGCGAGGAGGTGTTGCCGATGTTCGCCGAGCCGGGCGGGGCGGGGCGGGCGACGGTCGTGAACCTGACCGCCGACGCCCGCTACCACGAAGGCCCGCTGCCGAAAGGCGGGATCAGCGGGCTCCCCGGCACCCGCGTCGAGGTGTGGGCCGTGAGCAACCGGCCGCTCGCGGGCGGTGCCGTGCGGTTCACGCCGCCCGGCAGCGGCCCTGCCGCCCTCGCCCCCACGTCTGCCGGCGGCGTGGAAGTGACTGGGGCGTTCGACCTCCGCGCCGCCGGGCAGGCGCGGCTGGCCGTGACTGATGCCGACGGACAGGAGTCGGCCGAGGCGTTCGCCTTCTCGGTCTCCCTCCTGACCGACGAGCGGCCGGCGGTGCGGCTG
>DASPHQ010000849.1:0-5969 GCA_035629595.1 Urbifossiella sp.
TCGTCACCAACCAGGCCGGCGTGGCGAAGGGTTTCTTCACCGCCGCCGCCGTCGAGGCGGTTCACACGTTCCTCGCCGAGCAGCTCGCCGGCTACGGCGCCCGCGTGGACGCCTTCTACTACTGCCCGCACCACCCGGACGGCGAGGTGGCGGAGTACCGCACCCGCTGCGGCTGTCGCAAGCCGGAGCCGGGGATGCTCCGCGCCGCCGCCGCCGAGCACGGCCTCGACCCGGCGCGCTCGTGGATGATCGGCGACCGTGAGACGGACCTGGAAGCCGGGGCCGCGGTCGGCTGCCGAACCGTGCTGGTGCGGACGGGTTACGGCGCAGGCGTCGACGCCACCGCCCTCGACCGCGGCCGGCTGAACCTCGACCTGGTGGCGACCGACCTGGCCGACGCGGTGGCGAAGCTGGGGTTGGGCGCGGCGGCGAGGCGGGCCGCATAGATCGGTAGCCGCGGGCTTCAGCCCGCGCCCACGTCGGCGGTGTCCGTGGGGCGTTGCTCCCCGGTACTCCGCCGTCGGTGGGCGCGGGCTGAAGCCCGCGGCTACCAGACGGATCGACAACTGTGCGCAGGGGATGGACCGTGGAACGGACGGACGTGCTCATCGTCGGCGGCGGCATCGTCGGCCTCGCCACCGGCATGGCCCTGGCCGGGGAGGGGGGGTTGGCCGTCACCGTGGTTGAGACCGAGGCCGAGGTGGCGCGCCACCAGACCGGCCACAACAGCGGCGTCATCCACAGCGGCCTCTACTACAAGCCCGGCTCCGCGAAGGCCCGCAACTGCGCCGACGGCCGCGAGCGCATGTACCGCTTCTGCGCCGATAACGGCGTCCCCCACGACCGCTGCGGTAAACTCGTCGTGGCGTCGAGCGAGAGCGAGCTGCCGGCACTCGCGGAACTCGAGCGCCGCGGCACCGCCAACGGCCTCGTCGGGCTGAAGCGGCTGGGCATCGCCGAGATGCGCGAGGTGGAGCCGCACGTCGTCGGCGTCGCCGGGCTGCGCGTCGCCGAGACCGGCATCGTCAACTACACCGCGGTGTCGAAGGTGTACGCCGAGAAGATCGTCGCCGCGGGCGGCACGGTTCGCACCGGCACGAAGTTCCTGGGTTGTCGCCGCGAACCCGACGGCCTCGTGGTGGAGACGACCGCGGGCACGTTCGGCGCGAAGCTGCTGATCAACTGCGGCGGGCTCCATTCCGACCGCGTGGCGAAGGCGTGCGGCGTCGACCCCGGCGTGCGCATCGTACCGTTCCGCGGCGAGTACTACGAGCTGAAGCCGCACGCGGCGGGGCTGTGCAAGCACCTCATCTACCCGGTGCCGGACGCGCGGCTGCCGTTCCTGGGCGTCCACTACACGCGGATGATCGGCGGCGGCGTCGAGTGCGGTCCGAACGCGGTGCTGGCGTTCAAGCGCGAGGGCTACCGGCTGCGCGACGTGAGCCTGCGCGACCTGTGGGAGTACGCCCGCGACCCGGCGTTCTGGCGGATGGCGAAGGCGTTCTGGCGGACGGGCCTGGGCGAGATGTACCGGTCGGCGAGCCGGCGGGCGTTCTGGCAGGCGCTGCGGAAGCTGATTCCCGAGGTGAAGTTCGGCGACCTGGTGCCGGCGGGTGCGGGGGTGCGGGCGCAGGCGGTGCGGCCGGACGGGAAGCTGGAGGACGACTTCTTCATCCGCCGTGCGGAGCGGATGGTTCACGTGTTGAACGCCCCGTCGCCGGCGGCGACGGCGTCGATCAGCATCGGCCGGTCGGTGGCGGACCTGGCGCTGGCGGAGTTGGGCCGGCCGCCGCTGCGGGAGGCGGCGGCGCCGGCTTTTTTCGGCCCGACCCGGGCGGCGTGACCGACCCGGGCGGCGGGCTGGCGTGAGACCGTGATTGACCCGCAGGCTGTCCGGGTTGCGTGCGTGGTTGCTGGTCCTCGTCGTGGGTGGTTAACCCCCTCACCCCGCGTGCTTCGCCGCGACCCTCTCCCCCGAGGGGAGAGGGTGGGCCTTGCCGACTCTTGTCATGGGCGGGCATCGAGCCGCGGACGCGGGGTCTACGTTAGCGCGTGGTTGCCCGCCCGCGATGAGGGCCGGGTGCCTTCCACCCTCTCCCCTCGGGGGAGAGGGTCGCGGCGAAGCACGCGGGGTGAGGGGGCGAACCACCCACGACGAGGACCAGCAACCACGCACGCACCGCAGACAACGTGAGGGTCCGACCAACGCGCCGGGGTCACGGCAGCGTGCCGCCGGTGGGGCGGACGTCGGCCGGCGTCGCGCCGAGTCGAACCAGCGCCGCCGCCGCCGACCGCGTGCCGCCGCCTGCCAGCTCGCGCAGCAGTGCCCGCGACTCCGTCGTGTTCAGCGCCTCCAGCAGCTCCACCGCCCGCGCCTCGGTCAGCGCGTCGGTCGCGGCGCCGAGCCGCAGACGGGCCATCTTCGACGCCGCCGACGGGTCCGCCGCCAGCCGGGCCAGCGCCCCATACGCCGCCACCGCGTCGTATGAGCCGAGCCGTGCCCACAGCGCCGCGGCGTTCGTCTCGCGCTTCAACTCCGCCGTCAGCGGCACGTCGCGGGCGCGCACCGGCCACACCAGCACGCCGGCGCCGGGGCCGGCCGTCAGGAGGTGCGCGCCGTCCGGGGTGAACGCCGCGTCGCGGCACGGCGCCCCCGGCCCGGTCAGGCGCCGCCGCACGCCGAGCGTCGCGGTTTCGATCAGGTCGAGTTCGCCGCCGGGCCGGCCGACCGCGAGCACACGGGCGTCCGGCGACAGCGCGAACGGCACCGGCGACGCCACCCGCAGCGGGAACAGCGGGTCCAGCACCGGCAGGTCGTAGCGCGCGGTTTCGAGGCCGGTGAGGAGGTCGCGCGTCAGGACGCGCTCGGCGGTGCGGAGTTTCAGCCCGGAGCCGTCGATGGTGAAAACCGCGGCCCCGCCCTCGTCGAGGGCGAACGCCCGCACCTCGCGGCCGCTGGCGATGTCCCAGACGCGGGCGGTGCGGTCGCTGCCGGTGGTGAGGGCGAGCCGGCCGTCGGGCGACACCTCCACCGTGCGGACCGGGCCGAGGTGGCCGACCGGCGCCGACAGCGGGCGGAACGTCCGCGCGTCCCAGGTGCGGATGAGGCCGTCGGCCGACGCCGTGGCGAGCCGCCGGCCGTCGGGAGACGCGGCCACGGCGGTGACGCGGGCGGCGTGGCCGGCGAGTTTGGCGCGGTCCTGCTTGGCGGCGAAGTCGCGGACCACGGCGGTGCCGTCGGGGCCGATGACGACGCCGAGGTCGGTTCCCGGAACGGCGCTGGCGCCCCAGCGGACGCGCGCCCCGGCGGTGCGCGGCGGCACGCCGGTGCGCAGCGGCTGGCCGGTGGCGGCGTCCCACACGGTGACGCGGTCGCCCGCGGGGGTGGCGACGTGGGAGACGAGTTCGGTGCCGTCGGCGGAGAAGACGAGTTCGGCGACGGGTCCGCCGGCGCGGAAGTGGGCGTCGCCGAGGCGGCGGGCGGCGCCGGGCGGCAGGTCGGCGGCGCCGGCGGGGGCGGCCAGAAGAACGGCGAGGAGGCAGAGGCGGCGCGGCATGGCGACCCCGTCCGTGGGTGCGGCCGCGGATGCTACCCCGGCGCGGCCGGCGGCGCGAAGGCGAACCGGGCGGTCGGCGCGGGTCTTGAGCCCGGAGGACGTCTTGGGTAGCCCGGGGCGGAAGCCCCGGGCGGCGTTCGCGGTGTCACGAGGGGTCACGAGGGGTCACGCGGTCCGAACTCCGCGGCAGGCCGCCCGGGGCTCCCGCCCCGGGCTAGCGAAGGCGCCCTCCGGGCTCAAGACCCGAGCCGTCAGCGCCCCGCGACGCAGAAGACGTGCTTCTCGCCGCGGACGAACACCTCGCGGTGGCTGAACGCCGGCGACGCGTACACCTTCTCGCCGAGCGGGTTCCGCGCCAGCAGCTCGTACTCGGCCGACGCCCGCACCACCGACGTCACGCCGTTGTCGGCGGTGAAGTACACCCGCCCGTCGGCCGCGACCGCCGAGGCGTGGTGGCCGCCGCCGAGCCGCTCCTTCCACCGCTGCTCGCCCGTCTTCACGTCCCAGCAGCTCGCCACGCCGTCGTCGTCCACCAAGAACAGGTGCCCGCCGTGCGCCACCGGGCTCGGCACGTACCCGCCCTCGTTCACCTTCGACCACCGCACGTGGCTCTTCGTCACGTTCCCGTTGCCGGCCGGGTCGATGGCCATGACCCACTTCTTCGGGAAGCCGGCCGTCAGCAGCAGCACGCCGTCGTGCAGCACCATGCTGGAGACGAACTGCTCCGTCGGGCCGTCCACGATCCACAGCTGCTTGCCGGTGTCGGGGTCGTAGCCGGCGACGCACTTGCTGCCGGTCAGGACCAGCTGCTTGCGCCCGGCCGCGTCCACGACCGTCGGCGGGCAGTACGACCGCAGCTTGTTCGGGCGGTCGGCCCGCCAGCGCTCGGCGCCGGTGGCGCGGTCGAGCGCCACGAGGTACGCGCTCTGCCCCTTTGGCGCGTCCTGGTCGCCGTTCACGATCACCAAATCCTTGTAGAGAACGGGCGGGCTCGAAAAGCCGTGCTGCGAGTGGAACTCGCCGGGCGACTTCTCCCACAGCAGCGTGCCCGCGTAGTCGTAACAGAAGACGCGCAGCTTCGGCCGGTCGAGGAACGTGACGTAGACGCGCTCGCCGTCCGCGGCCGGGGTGGAGCTGGCCCAGCTGTTCTGGTCGTGCTTCCGCTCCAACTCGGCCGTGAGCGCCACGCGGCGCCACAGCTCCTGGCCGGTGGCGCGGTCGAGGCAGTGCAGCACGCGCTGCTTCTCGGCCTCGACGCACGACGCGAAGAACACCTTCCCCTTGCTGACGACCGGCGACGAGTGGCCGCTGCCGCCGATCGGGAACTTCCACCTGATGTTCTGCGTGGCGGTCCAGGTGAGGGGGTAGCCGGTGTCGGTGACGGTGCCGTCGCCGCGGGGGCCGCGCCACGCGGGCCAGTCCTCCGCGGCGGCGACGCTGGTGATGAGGAGCAGCGGGGCGAGTGCGAGGCGGGACATGCGGGCTCCGAAAACGGGCGAAGCCCGGGGACGGCCGTCCCCGGGCTTCGCGGCGAGCGGTTCCTCTATCAGTTACCGGCTGACGACGCGGTAGTCCACCGTGTCGCGGTCGCCGACCGTCACCTGCTTGTGGAACGTGGCCCGGCCGTCGGCCCCGCCGAGGTACACGTACCAGCTCCCGGCCGGCAGCCGCAGGTCGAACTCGCCGAACCCGTTCGCGGTGGCGAACTCGCGCCGCGTCGGGTCGGCGGCGCTCACGAACACCACCCGGGCCGCCGACCGCGGCGTCGTCTGGTCGCGCTCCACCACCTCGCCGCGCACCGTCACCACCCGGCTGAGCGAGGTCGTGCGGTCGGGCCGCAGCTGCGGGGTGCGCGGGGCCACCGGGCCGGTCCGCGGGAACGACGTGTTCGGGCCGGTCGGCAGCGTCATCGGCGGCAGGTTGTCGCTGGTCCCGGGGGTCTGCGGCAGCACGCTCGGCGGGTTGCGCAGCTCGTTCACCGACGGCCCCTGCGGGGCGGCGATGCCGGCGCCCGGCGGGCAGCAGTCCTGCTGCGGCGGCGGGTAGTAGTACGACACCACCGGCTGCTGCACCGTCACCGGCCGCAGCGTCGTCACCGGCACCATCGCGCACCGCTCGACGTAGCTCGTCACCGCGTTGCACTTCGACCGCATCCGGTACGACGTGGTCGGCTGGCAGACGCGCTGCGGGCAGCCGGTGCAGGGGTCGTAGTAGGTCGTGTACTTGTACTCCGTCACCGGCTCGTAGTAGTAGCTGGTCACGTTCTTCGTCACCGGCTCGTAGTAGCTGCGGCGGACGTACTCGGTCACCGGCTGGTAGTAGCAGCGCTGGACGTAGCTGACGCGCACTTCCGGCTGCGGGCACGGGGCCGGGCAGGGGGTCGGGCAGGCGGCGGGGGCCGAGTACGCGGTG
>DASPHQ010000850.1:0-4574 GCA_035629595.1 Urbifossiella sp.
CACCCCGGTCCCGGTCCCGCCCTGGGTGACCGAGCGGATGGAGCAGAAGTACACGCACGCGAAGGACGGCAAGGCGCCGATCATGCCGCCGCTGCGGGCCGGCTACCCCGACCCGATCTGCGAGGACCCGCCGACCGACCAGGAGGTGCTGCGGGTTATGCCCCGAGTGCCGCGCGGCACCCCGTACGTCTACGAGACGTTCCGCGACGACATCGTGATCGTCAAGAACCGGCTGGTGGACAAGATCGACCCGCCGCGGTTCTTCCCGCTGGTCGGCATGGCGCAGCTGCACCACTGCCACTGGGAGTGCGTGATCTATTACACCGAGACGGTGCAGTCGGACTACCCGTTCCCGCTGAAGGTGCGGAAGCAGCGGACGCAGGTCATCTACATCGACAAGGACCACCTGCACCTGTACGTCGGGCCGAACCCCGAGCAGCAGCGGCAGACCACGCTCGACCTGACGAAGTACTAACGATACCCTCCGTCGCGGTGATGGCGACCACCCCGCCCCGGCCCGAAACGGCCGGGGCGGGGGCGTTTCCTGGCTGCGGTTTTAGCCCGGAGGGCGTCGGCGTGTAGCCCGGGGTGCAACCCCGGGCGGGCCACGGCGTACTCCCGGAGGCGACGGGAAACGGACACCGCCGACGCCCGCCCGGGGTTGCACCCCGGGCTACACGCCGACGCCCTCCGGGCTCAAATCCACGACCCGTAATCGCACGCGGGCTTCGGGTTACGGCGTTCGGGCAGCCGAGGCACTTCTTTTCCGCACCCCGAATCCTTACGATGCCGATAAGGGTTCTGTGGAATCGGAGTCGCGGATGGACCCCCAACCGATGTCGGCCGACGAGATCGCCGCGGCGAACGACCGCCTCCGGGACGCGTCCGCCGAGGACGTGCTGCGCTGGGCCGTGGACCGCTTCCACCCGCGCCTCCTGATGGCGACGGCGTTCGGGGCCGAGGGGTGCTGCCTCATCCACATGCTCGCCGGCATCGAGCCCACGGTGCGGACCATCAACATCGACACCGGCTACCAGTTCGCCGAGACGCTGGAGCTGCGCGAGCGCATCCTGTACCGCTACGGCGTCGCGGTGGAGTACGTCCGCCCCGAACTGACGGTCGCCGAGTACGAGGCGGAGCACGGCGGCCCGCTGTACGAGCTGCGGCCCGACGACTGCTGCCGCGACCGGAAGATTCTGCCGCTGCAGCGGGCGGTGAAGGAGATCGCGCCGCTGGCGTGGATCAGCGCCATCCGCCAGGACCAGACGGCCGACCGCGGCCGGGCGGCGGTGGTGGCGTGGGACGCGAAGTTCAACCTGGTGAAGGTGAACCCGCTGCTGAGTTGGTCGAAGAAGGACGTGTGGGCGTTCGTGATGAAGCACGACGTGCCGTACAACCCGCTGCACGACCAGAACTACCCGAGCATCGGCTGCCAGCCGTGCACGCGGGCGGTGAAGGCCGGAGAGGACGACCGCGCCGGCCGGTGGGCCGGGAAGGTGAAGAAGGAGTGCGGCCTGCACGTGATCGAAGTGAACGACGGCGCCGGTATCTGAATCGAAAAGCTGTCAGCCGTCAGCTGTCAGCCTGACCGACGGGCTCGAAGCCGGTCCGCGACAAGGTCGTATTTGCTGGCTGATAGCTGAAAGCTGATAGCTCCCATGCTCTTCTCCGCCAAAGCCGAGTACGCCTGCGTGGCCATGCTGGAGCTGGCGTCGCGGTCGTCCGACACCAAGCCGGTCCGCCTCGCCGACGTGGCCGACCGGCACGGCATCCCGTCGCGGTTCCTCGTGCAGATCCTCCTGGATTTGAAGCGCGCCGGCCTCGTCGCCAGCACCCGCGGGGCGGCCGGCGGCTACACCCTCGGCCGGTCCGCGGACGAGATCACGCTGTTCGACGTGATCCGCATCATGGACCCGCCGGAGCAGCCGGTGCGGACCGACGACAAGCTCCAGCCGACGGCCTACGTCCACACGGTGCGCGCGGTCTGGGAGAAGATGGTCGAGGCGCAGGAGACGATCCTGAAGCAGACGACCCTGGCCGACCTCGCCGCCCGGAGCGAGGCGGACCAGTACGTGATTTGAAGTCGCCCCGCCCGTTCCTCACCCGGGGCGTTGCCCCGGGCTATGTTGTCCCAGCCCTTCGGGCTGAAGAGGGGCACCCCGGTTTTCAGGCCAACGGCCTGGGACAGCATAGCCCGGGGCAACGCCCCGGGACGGGCAACGGGTCACGATCACCCCGATCCGGGACGACTCGATGGTAGCCGACGGACCGCCCGGCGCGAAGCCGCCCGCCGCCGCGACGGGCCTGCGGCGCGGGCTGTACCTCACGGCCGGCGTCGGCTGCGTCGGGCTGGCGTACCTGGGGGCGCTGCTGCCGGGGCTGCCGACGACGCCGTGGGTGCTGCTGGCGAGCTGGTGCTTCGCCCGGTCGAGTCCGCGGCTGCAGGCGTGGCTGCGGCGGTCGCCGTTCTTCGGCACCCTCCTCCGCGACTGGGACGAGCACCGCGGCATCCGCCGGCGCGTGAAGCTCGTCGCGGCGGGGCTGATCGTGGTGGTGGTGTCGGCGAGCGTGCTGTCGGGTCGGCTGCCGGTGTGGGCGCGGTGGGCGGTGGGCGGCTCGGCCGCGTGCGGGCTGTGCGTCGTGCTGTTCGTGGTGCCGACGGTGAAGGACCAGTGACTTCGCCACTCGCGGCGTTGCAGGGTGAACCCTGCAACGCCGCAAGCGGCGGAAGAAATCAGCCGAACACCCACATCACCGCGGCCGCCAGCGCCAGCACCATCACGATCGTCACCCACCCGCGTTGCCGCGTCGGCGGCGCGTCCTCCGCCGACAGGTACTTCCCGCACCGCGGACACTGCTCCGCGTCCTCGTACACGTCCGCCCCGCAGTGCGCGCACGCCACCGTCTCCGCGTCGTCCCCGCCGTCGTCCCCGTAATCGTCGTCGTCCTCGTCGTCCTCGTCGTCGTCTTCGTAGCGGGGCATGGCGGGCTCCACGCGGGCGGCCCGGCCGATTGTAGCAACGCCGGCCGCGTTTTCCGTTTGTGTTGGTTCCGGCCGCGCCAGTAGTCTGAATGGACGGGCCACTCCGCCCCGGGAGCCGAACCCATGACGCGAACCGTCCTCACCCTCGCCGCCGCGGTCCTCGTCGCCGCGTGGCCGGCGGGGGCGCAGCCGCCGAACCCCGACCCGCGCGCCAAGGACGCCGAGGCGCTGCCGGACTTCCCCAAGTCCGACCCCGCCTCCACGCTGATCGAGGACCCCAAGCTGAAGGGGCTCGTCATCGAGGTGCCGCCGAAGGGGGGCCAGCGCCGCGTCGGGTTCGTCGCCGAGGTGTGCCTCCGCGAGGGGCCGCTGGAGGTGTTCCTGTGCAAGCAGGGGACGAAGGAGCACGAGGCCGTGCTGCGGGCCGACTTCGACGCCCGCAAGATTCACGAACTGCTGCTGCTGGCCGGCGCCACCCCCGGCACGCCGGCGCAGTTCGTGGACCCGAAGACGGAGGAGCCGAAGTTCAAGGCCGCGACCGGCACCGCGCTGAAGGTGCTGGTGAGCTACCGGAAGGACAAGAAGGTGCACACGCACCCGGCGCAGGAGTGGGTGTGGAACCGGGCCAAGAAGCAGAACCTGGAGGCGCCGCACTGGGTGTTCGCCGGCAGCCAGCTGCTGAAGGACCCGGACCGGCCGGCGGCGCCGCCGTTCTACGCGGCCAACAGCGGCGAGGTGATCGCGCTGTCGAACTTCGCGTACTCGATGCTGGAGGTGCCGATGGAGATCAGCAAGGACGACGCGCAGCTGAACTACGAGGCGAAGACCGACCGCATCCCGCCGCTGTTCTCGCGCGTGTGGGTGGTGCTGGAGCCGGTGGGGGCGAAGAAATAGGTCGGGGGGAGGGCGAGCCGTCCGCCGTGAGGCGGCTGGTGGTTTTGAGCCCGGAGGGCGTCGGCGTGTAGCCCGGGGTGCAACCCCGGGCGGCGTCCGGCGGAGTTCGCACCGCGTCGCCCCTCGTGACACCGCCCAGGCCGCCCGGGGTTGCACCCCGGGCTACACGCCGACGCCCTCCGGGCTCCGACCCCCGGGAATCCTTCCAACGCCCCCCGCCCTCGAACGTAACTCCTACGTTGCACCGCCGGCCACGGCCGGATAGGCTATTCAAACGAGTACTCGGCCCCGCCCCCCGGAGGAAGCCATGGCCACCGCCGACACCATCGCCGTCAAGTGCCCGGGGTGCCAGGCCGGGTTCGACGTGCCCACCACCCTCGCCGGCAAGACCATCCGCTGCACGTCGTGCAAGACGCAGCTCCCCGTCCCCGCCGGCCGCGGCCGGTCCGCCGCCGACGCGCTGCCGACCGCCAAGAGCGCCCCGTCCCGGCCGTCGAACGGCTCGCCGGGGAAGTCGGCCGCCGACCTCTTCCCCAAGGGGGGGAAGCCGAACCGCCCCCGCGACGACGACGACGACGACGAGGACGACGACCGCCCGGCGCGCCGCGGCAAGAAGAAGAAGGCGAGCGGCGGGTCGGCGATGCCGCTGATCCTGGCCGGCGTGGCGGTGCTGGTCCTCGCGGGCGGCGGCATCGGC
>DASPHQ010000851.1:0-2458 GCA_035629595.1 Urbifossiella sp.
CCAAGAACGCTCCACTTCATCGGCGATCTCCTGTCAGGCTCTCACGGACCGGCGGCACCAGGGGTTTTCAGGCCGAAGGCCTGACAGCCCTCAGCCCAGGGCAAGGTGCGCGGCACCGCCGCCCTGGGTTCGCGCATCCAACCACCCCGCAGGCTGGAGGCCTGCCAGCCGGCTGGCAGGCCTTCAGCCTGCACGGCCCTACGCCCTCCGCACTCAGGGCGGCGGCCCTTCGGGCCTTGCCCTGGGCTGAGGGCTGTCACCCCTTCGGGGTGAAAACCACACGCCGGCTCCACGCCGAACTTGAAACAACTGGAATCGCTCTGGAAGCCGCGGTCTGCTGCGGCGTGGGGTTCGGCCGGACGCCCCACCCGCCCGTACGACTCCGCGAACTGCCGTCCTCGGTCGCCCACGGGATCCGGAACGGGTCGTGGAAGCGGGCCGGCCGGCGGACGACCCCCGGCCGGGTCGCGTCACAGCCCCCGCGGGTGACGGACCGGGACGACCCGGAAGACGCGCTTCGTGTGGCAGTCCAGGCGGTCGTACTCCAGGGCGTCCGTCGGCGCTTCGCGGAGGGGGTCGAAGACGCGGCCGCGGTGCAGCACCACCAGGTGCGACCCGCACACCCACCCGTCCGGCCGCGGGTCGGCGAGGATCGCGGCCGGCTCGAACGGGGTGTAGAAGCCGACGACGAACAGGTCGTCCATCTTGACGAGTTCGCGGATGTAGAAGCGGAGCTTGCGGACGTCGGTGGGGAGGTACGCCAGCTTCATCCCGAACCGCCCGAGGGCGGCGGACCACGACACCGGGTCCTGGGTGTTCACCGACCCGGCGATGTCGCACGCGTCGGTCCCGGCCGCCATTGCCAGGCCGGTCGCGACGCACGTGAGCCCGACCTGGCGGACGTGTCGGAGGTCGCGGTCGCGGAAGAACGCGTCGGTGGTGTTCGGCCAGAGCGGTGCGGTTGCGTCGGCCATGCCTCCCCTCCCTCGCGGACCAAGAAGCCCGGCAGCGCGGCCGCGGCCGGTTACGTGTCGGTACCGCCGACGAAGCCGCGGTCTGCTGCCGCGCCGGGTTCGGCCCCTACCACGTCAGTCGGAAGCCGCCGAGTCGGGTGCGGCCTTCGGCTCGGATGGATAACGGACGGCCGCGACCTCGGCCAGCTCTTCGGCGCTGACCGCCTCGGTGCCGAGGCGGATCGGCAGGGCCGGCGCCCCCCAGGCGAGGAGCACGGCGACCGTCACCGGAACGATCCAAGCTTCCCCGCTCAGCACGGCGACGGGCAATCCCGTCGGGCGTTCGGCCAGCGCGGTGTGGTACAGCTTGAGCCACATCTCCAGGGACTGTACGGGGCGCAAGCCGGGCGTGACCTGGCAGTACAACCCCGCCGCGACCCCGCCCCCGCCCACCCGAATGACCTTCGCGACCCGATACGGGAACTCATCGTCGTCGTGATCGGTCAGGTAAACGCCCCCGGCCTCGATGACGGTGCCGTTCTCCGCGACGATGGTCGGTTCGACTGAAGCCACGCAGCAAGCTCTCTGGGGCCGAACAACCAGCTCCGCAGCCGCGGCCACTGGCGCTGATCCCATGCTACTCGCTTCCGAGGCCGCGGTCTGCGGCGGCGGCGGTTTCGGCGGCTCACGCCGGGCCGACGGCCGCTACCGTCTCGGCTCGTACCGCATCGCCACCGCCCCCGAGCCGACCTCCACCCGGCTCACGAGCTTCAAGTCGATGGGCGTCGAGAGCCCCGCGAACAGCGTCGGCCCGTGGCCCGCGAGCCGGGGGTGCACCACGAACTCGTACTCGTCGATCAACCCCAGCTCCGCCAGCGCGAGCGGGAGCGTCACGCCCCCCACGAACAGCCCCTTGCCCGGCTCCCGCTTGAGCTGCCGGACGGCCTGCCCCAGATCCCCGCGGACCAGCTCTGCGTTCCAATCGACCCGGTCCAGGGTGCTCGACACGACGTACTTCTTCGCCGCGTCGATCGTCCGGGCGAAGGGTTCCATCCAGGCCGGCATCCAGTCCGGCCGCGCGCCCGTCTCCGCGACCGGCCGCCACGCGGCCTCCATCATTTCGTACGTCACCCGGCCGAAGAGGAGGGCGTCGGCCTGTGCGAGGTTCCGGGCGTGGTGACGATGCAACTCCTCGTCGGGGGTTATGCCACGGTGATCGCAGCAGCCGTCCAGTGTGACGTTGATGGAATACCGAAGGGGTCGCATGACGTGATCCTGAAGCGGCCGAACAAACAGCTCGACAGCGGCCCCTGCCCGTGCGAGCTATGGTCACGAGAAAGCTAAAGGCGGGGTCGTCTGCTGTAGCGACTGGCCCGGTCCGCCTCATCGCCCGCCGTCTCGGAACTCTGATGCACTGAGCTGAAGGAACGTCTGGGGCGCGACGACCATGCTGAGGAAGTCAGTGCAGGCCTGGAACGTCGTCGAGAATGGCTCGAAAGTATGCG
>DASPHQ010000852.1:0-6561 GCA_035629595.1 Urbifossiella sp.
GCGCCAGCGTCGGGCGGTACGCCAGCGTCGGGCCGGGCGCCAGCGTCGGGCGGTACGCCAGCGTCGGGCCGGGCGCCAGCGTCGGGGAGAGCGCCAGCAAGCCGCCCGACGTTCCGACCGTCCCGCACATCGACGCCGCGATTCTGGCCGCGGTGGAGCGGGACGGGTGTCGGCTCAACATGGACACCTGGCACCAGTGCGAGACCACGCACTGCCGCGCGGGTTGGGCCATCCATCTGGCGGGCCAGGCGGGGTACGACCTGGAGCGGTATTGGGGTTCGTGGCTGGCGGGCACGCTGATCTACAGGCTGTCGCGGCCGAACACCCGCACCCCGGACTTCTACGCAACGGACGGCGCGGCCCTGGCGGACATCCGTGAGTGGGCCGCCAAGGACCCGCTGCCGTCCTGACGTGCCCCAAGAATCGGAATCCGCAGACCGACCCGCCGACGTGGCGGGCGGTCGGGCGGGAGTGGCACCCAGTGGGAGTGACGGCATGGGCGCGTTTACGGCCAAGGCGACGAGTGGGTCCGGCGGCACGGAGAAGGCTCCGGCCGGCAACCACCCGGCGATCCTGGTGGCGATCGTCGATATGGGCACCCAGCAGACCGAGTACCAGGGCACCCAGAAGTGGCAGCGGCGCGGCTACTTCGTGTGGGAGCTCGTGACGGAGAAGGTCAGCGGCACGAAGGACCGCAACCACGTCATCGCCCTGGACCTCGCCATCAGCCTCAACGAGAAGGCCAAGCTCCGCAAGTTCATCGAGTCGCGGACCGGGAAGAAGATCGAGGAGGGGGCGGAGCTCGACGTGGACACCGAGCTCGGGCAGAAGTGCCTGCTCGGCGTGGTCAGCAACGCCAAGGGCTACCCGCGGGTCGAGACCGTCTCGGCCGTGCCCAAGGGTCTGCCGTTCCCCGAGCCGCAGACCAAGCCGTTCGCCATCACCCTGGCGGAGTTCCGGGGCGGCACGCCGATCCCGGACTGGGTGCCGTACCTGTTCGGCGAGCCGCTCGCGGACGTGATCGCCCGGTGCAAGGAAATCGCCGGCGACCCGGCGACCCGGCCGGTCGCGGGCGGGGACGCGAAGGCCGAGGACATCCCGTTCTGAGGTAGGCCATGTTCCCGGAGCTCGAACGGGCGATTGAGGCCGTGATGGCCGAGTGGGACACGCCGGCGACGCGGGCGCTCTGCCTGGACTGCTGGGTGTTCGCCCAGGCGAACGGCGAGGCGGAGGGGGTGGCGCTTTGCCGCCTCCTCCTCGCCGGGGTGGCCGACTACAAGGCGTACCTGGTCCGCATCAACGCCCCGATTCACGGGGGCCAACCCGAGAGGGCCGCAGCATGACGGCGACCACGGCGGGTTATCGGGTGGCCGTCACCTCGCAGGGGGTGGGTGTCGTCAGCGAGGCCAACCGCCGCGACCACTGGGCGGTGAAGCGGGCGCGGCGGCTGGTCCAGCAGGGGCAGACGCTGGCCTCGCTGCTCCGCATCGGCGACGACGCGAGTCGCCGCATCCGGAACTCGCCCGCGATCCGGGTGCGGCTGGTCCGGCTCGGCGGGAAGCGGCTCGACAGCGACAACCTGGCGGGCGGGTTCAAGGCGATCCGGGACGCAGTCGCCGGGTGGCTGAAAATCGATGACGGGAGCGACCGGTACCGGTGGGATTACGACCAGGAGCCAGCGAAGGAGAAGGGGTTCCGCATCGAGTTCACGGTTGACTGAGTGACGCCGCGGGAGGGGCTGACACCCAACCCCTCGCCTGGTCCCATCCGGGGTTCGACTCCCCGGCCGCGGACTCCCCCGGGTGACGCACGAGGGCCGCGAACCGACCGTCAAGGCCGGGGCGTGGAAGGAACGCGCCGACGGGGAAGCATCCTGGTGTCCCGACCACACGACCCACCGCATGAGTCTGCCATGACTGCCACGCTCCTGGAGCCCGCCACCTCGAAGTTCAACGACCTCACGCCCGAGGAGCGGAACGCCCTCGTGGTGTCCGTCGAGCGGCTCTGCCGGGGACTGGCCCGGCGGGCGCTGGGCACCGTCCTCGGCCTGGACGTGGACGACCTGACGCAGGAGGCGCTGGTGGCCGCGACCGAGGCCGCGGCCCTGTGGAAGCCGGATCGCGAGGTTCGGTTCAGCACCTACGCGACCACGGCCATCACCCGGCACCTCGGGAAGCTCGTCACTGCCCACCGGTGCCGGGCGGAGGTGCAGACGGACGACTGGGTCGGGTTCGCCTCGCCGGCGGATGGCGAGGAGCACGCCGAGGGCCGGGACGGCCACGAGCTGACGCCGCAGCAGGAGGCGGCCGTGGCGCGGTTGCCGGAGCGGAGCCGGGCGGCCGTGCTGCTCGTCATCCGCGACGGCCTGAGCCCGGACCAGGTCGGCGAACAGCTCGGGACCAGCGTGAAGGACGTGAAGCTGATCCTCCGCAACGCGGCCGACCAGCTCCGCAAGGACCTGGCGTTGATCGCCCGGCCGGCGCTGTTCGACTTCTGCGGGGCGGCGGACCAGGAGGCGGCCTGACATGGACGTTCAGGAACTGATGCGGATCGCCGCCCACTGCGCGAAAGCCTACGGGCGGCGGTGTCGGCTCCAGCGGGCGGACGTGGAGGACGTCGGCCAGGACGTGCTGCTCAAGCTGGTGCGGGCGGTGCGGAAGCACGACCCGGACAAGGTGCCACTGCGGCCGTTCCTGTTCCTGGTCGGCTACCGGCAGGCCAAAGACTCGGTGACGCGGCTGATGACGAGGCGGCGGCAGGAGCGGCAGCTCGTAGCCGGCCACCTCCGCCCACTGCGGGAGCGGCCGCGGCTGGACGACGCGGACGAGGTCGCGTTCCTGATGCGCGGTCTGCCGCCCAAGCAACGGGCCACGATCGAGGGGTGTTTCCTCGGCGGGCTGTCCCAGGTGGACTACTCGGCGCGGGGAGGCTCCCGCCGCAGCGTGGCCTGCATGTCAATCAACCGAGCGATCAAGAACATGCGGCGGAAGGCCGCACTCGCCGAGGGAGGAGCCCCACGATGACGCTGGCGCTGACGTGCTTCCTGTTCCTCGCCCTGGTGAGCGTGGCGGTCACGAACACCGGGCCGGAACTGCGGATCGGTCCCGACGGGCGGGTCCGGTTCATCCCCCAACCTCGAAAGAAGTAACGCGATGAAGCGGATCCTGAACCGCACGGTAGACGGAGGGGTGTCGTGAAGGCCGGACAATCTACCGACCCGCTCGCCCACCCCTGCCGGCATTGCCGCCGCGGCGTCGGCGAAGGGTGTTGGAACTACCTGGGGAAGGGGAAAGCCCCGTGCTCGGACCGCGGCCGCTTCCGCATCCGAGCGTTCCTCTGCCGGGAGGTCGAGGAGGCCCAGGCGTTCGCCGCCGAGGGGGGCCAGGCGTTGCACCTGCACACCATCATCATGGACCGGGAGAAGGCGCCGCGGTGCTTTGTGGCGGCCGTCGATAGGGGCGAGTTTATCGCCCACTTCTTCGACCAGAACGTGAGGCGGTTGTACGCGACGGCCGCAGGCTTCGGCGTGCGGGTGTTGTGCGTCGAGCGTCGCGGCGAGCCTGGCCAGCACATCGACCTGTGTGGTGAGCCGCTCAAGCGGGCGCTGCGGGCGTGCGAGAACGCCGGCGAGGTGCCGGCCAGACCCGGCCTGCGTGAGCAGCCGTCACTGTTCGACGCCGAGGGGGAGTAATGGGCACCAAGACCAAGTCGCGTCCGATACGGGTGGGTGACACCGTTCGGATCGTGACCCCCGCGTTCTTCATCCGGTGCGGCTACCCGATCGCGTTCGCCGACGTGGTCGCGAAGGTTCGGGCCGACCACCTGCCCCTGATCGAATTGTTCCTCAAGGCGGTCGGCGTGAAGTTCTCCGCACTCAACTACGAACCGCCCCCGGCGTCCGTGGACAAGGTGGCGAAGGCGGTCGCCTACGACTTGCTGAAGTTGGCCGGCCACGGCGGACGCGAGCGGCGGATTCACACCAAGGCGTTCCCCGAGCTGGCCGGCCAGGCTTTTCGCGTCACCGGTGTTCGGTTCGTGAAGACCGGTGACTATTCGCCGGGCCGCCATCACGGCGGCTACGACGGGTACGAGTACGACCCGCCCTACCTGGCCAACGAGCAGACTCACCGAATCCTGGCGCTGGCCGGTAGCCACGAGTGGGAGGACGGCTACGGCCGAACCCTCAGCATCGAGCTGTCCAACGTGGAACTGATGACCGAGTTCGCGGCAGCGTGAGACCGGTCGGATGCACACATGAGTTACCCCGGGAGCGATGCCGTGGCCGCGAACAGCGCGATCGAATGGACGACCCACACCTTCAACCCGTGGGAAGGGTGCTCGAAGGTGTCGCCCGGGTGCGCCCACTGCTACGCCGAGTCGCGGGCCGGACGGTACGGCTCGTCCAAGTGGGGGCCGAACGGGACGCGAGTCGTGCGGTCCGAGGCGTACTGGCGGGGACCACTGAAGTGGAATCGTGAGGCTGCGTGGTGCGGCAACCCGGTGTGCAAGGCGGCGGCAATGGGCCGGGCCGGTGGCCGGTGCGCGTGCGGGCTGGCCGTGGAGCGGCCGCGGGTATTCGTCGCGTCGCTGGCCGACGTGTTCGAGGACTGGCAGGGCAAGATGGTCGATGCCCGCGGCGAGCGGCTCTACTACCCGATGAACTCGTGGGAGGATCGCCGCCCGTGGGTTCCAATCTCCGAGTGCGGCGGGGAGGAAAAGCCCATCACGATGGGCACCGTTCGCAAGAGACTGTTCGACCTGATCGACGCCACCCTGAACCTTGACTGGTTGCTCCTGACGAAGCGACCGCAGAACATCTGGGACTTAACGCCCGGCACGGGGTGGGTGGACGCGGAGCATCGAGCGTGGCCGGTCCGCGAAAACGTGTGGTTCGGCACGTCCGTCGAGAACCAGGCCGCGGCCGATGAGCGGATTCCCCATCTGATGAAGGTGCCGGCGGCGGTGCGGTTCCTGTCGATGGAGCCGCTGCTCGGGCCGGTCGATCTGGGCTCGTGGTACACCATCGCCGAATTCCGCCGACTCATCGCGGAGGACGTGGCCAGGGGGCACTACGACCCGGAGCGGTTGCGGCTCATCCAGGACCCGCACACCTTCGAGACGATCGGCTCCGAGGAGGAGTTGTTGCCGGGCCTGCACTGGGTGATTGCGGGCGGCGAGAGCGGGCACGGCGCCCGGCCCATGCACCCCCTCTGGGCACGGCAGGTCCGCGACCAGTGCCAGGCAGCGGGCGTGCCGTTCTTCTTCAAGCAGTGGGGCGAGTGGGGGCCGGGGGCGCGGTGCGACCATCCGAAGGCAGATTACTACTGGTTCCAGCCGGATGGCACCCTGGTGAGTCGGTTCGGCAAGAAGGCCGCGGGCCGGTTGCTCGACGGGCAAGAGTTCAGCGGCTTCCCGACGACGGGGGTGGCCTGATGAACGCCGACCAGGTTGCCGCCGCGCTGGCGCTGTTCTTCGGCCCCGACGACGTGTTCGAGGTCCGCGCCCTGGACCACGGCGGGCCGGGGAAGAACTCCGCCGGGTGGTTCAAGGGCTCTGCGATCGACCAGGCCGCCGCCCTGGTCGTGCGGATCGGCGCGGCCGGCGGGGTGTACTTCACGCCGAACCCGTCGTCCGACGAGTGCTACCAGCGGTGCGGGGGGATGATCCGCCCGGCGTTCTTCAAGCTCACCGCCGACGCCGACGTGCCGGCCCGGCGGTGGCTCATCATCGACGTGGACCCCGTCCGGCCGGACGAGTCCAAGAAGGACTCCGCCACCGACGAGGAGAAGGCGGCCGCGGGGGAGGTGGCCGACCGGGTCCGGGCGTTCCTGGCCGCGCAGGGGTGCGCGGCTCCGGTCGTGATCGACTCCGGGAACGGCGTCCACCTGTACTACCGGCTGACGGAGCAGCTCGGCGGCGGCCACGTGGCCGACCCGAGTGCCGACCAGCTCGCCGGGGTTCTGACTTGCCTCAACGCCCGGTTCGGCACCCGGGCCGCCGAGATCGACACCACGATTTTCAACGCCTCGCGGCTCATGAAGGTGCCCGGCACCCCCGCCCGGAAGGGGCCGGGGACGGCCGACCGGCCGCACCGCATGAGCCGCGTGGTCGAGGTGCCTGATGACTGGCACGCCTGACCGGCGCCCGACCCTTGCCGACCTGCTCGCGGCCCTGGACCCGGACGGCGCCATTCGCGTGCGCCGGCGGGTCCAGGGCGAACCGCCCGCCCGCCCGAACTCGTCCAGGCCCGACGCCCCCGGGGTGGACGGGCTGCCGCCGCTTTCCCGGCGGATCGACCGGGCGACCAAGTACCTCAAGAAGATTCCCGACGCGATCGACGGGGGCGGGGGCTCGAAGCCGACCTTCCTCGCGGCCCGCGTCCTCGTCCACGGCTTCTGCCTGGACGAGCAGACCGCGTTCGAGCTGCTGTGGACCGAATACAACCCGCGGTGCAAGCCGGCGTGGACCGAGAAGGAGCTCCGGCACAAGGTCCAGGACGCGGCCAACAAGCCGTTCAGCAAGCCCCGCGGGTGGGTGTTCGCCAACGACCGCCCCGAGCGG
>DASPHQ010000853.1:0-9805 GCA_035629595.1 Urbifossiella sp.
GAGGTGCGGCAGTACATCGAACGGACGCTGAAGGCGGCGCCGTAGGGGCCGCGAACCACCTCCGACGACGACTCACCCCACGCACCCAACTCCGACGACCTGCGGGTCGGCCGGCCCGCGTCTCGATCGGGAAGTTGTGTATCAATCCGCCACCCCTCCGGGCACTATGAGCAGTGGGCCGGATGACCGGGTCGGCCCGGGCACGCGGGGGGAGTCATGACTGCCGCCGGCAACCGGACGCTGAAGGCGCTCGTCGCGGCCGCGGGGCACGAACCCTCGGCAACGGCCGACGGGGATCTGCTCGGGCGGTTCCTCGCCCGCCGGGACGAGGCGGCGTTCGCCGAGCTGGTGCGGCGGCACGGGCCGATGGTTCTCGCCGTCTGCCGCCGCGCCCTGGGCGGCGCCGCCGACGCCGAGGACGCATTCCAGGCCACGTTCCTCGTCCTGCTGCGCAAGGCCCCCGGCCTGGCGGCGCGGCCCACGCTCGGCGACTGGCTGCACGGCGTCGCCCGCCGGACCGCTCTGAAGGCGCGGGCGGCCGCCGCACGCCGGCGCGACCGGGAGGGCGCGGCGGCTCGACCGGAGGGGCCGCCGCGGGCCGAGCGGAACGACTGGCTGCCGTGGCTGGACGAAGAGGTCGGGCGGCTGCCGGCGCGGTTCCGCCTGCCCGTGGTCCTGTGCGACCTGGAGGGGCGGACCCGCGGCGAAGCGGCCCGGGCGCTCGGCTGGCCGGAAGGAACGGTGGCCGGTTACCTGGCCCGCGGGCGGGCCCTGCTGGCCCGTCGGTTGTTGCGGCGCGCGGCGGTCGTGGGCGGGGCCGTCACGGGCGGGGTCACGGGGGGCGATGTCGTGGCGGTGCCGGTCCGTTTGCTGGAAGTCACCCGGCCCGCCGCTCTCGGCTCCGCCCCGCCTGCCGTCCTGGCGCTCGCCCGTGAGGTTCTCCGCGGCATGACCACCGTCACGCACTCGCTCGCCGTCGGCGTGATGGTCCTCGTCACCGGCGGGCTACTCGCCGCGGGCACCCTGTTGTCCGGCCAGCCGGAGAACCCGCGCGCGAACCCCCCTCCCGGCCCGCCGCAGGCCGCGGCGCCCGCCCCCCCGAACTGGACGGAGCGCGGGGCGGTCCGGCTCGTCGGCTGGCTCGGCGGCTCGGTGGCGTACACGCCGGACGGCAAGACACTGGTCGTCGGCGGGAGCGACGGCCACGTCGAGGCGTTCGCGACAGACACGCTGAAGCCGCGCTGGGAGTACAAGGGGGGCGGCCACGTCGCCACCCTGACCGCGGTCGCGGTCGCCCCGGATGGGAAGGCGGTCGCGGCCACCTACGCCGACGGCGCGGGCGGGCAGGGCGCCCGGCTCCTCGACGCGCAGACCGGGAAGGTCGTCGACAAGCTCGAAGAACTCAACGTCATCGCCGGGTGGCCCCAGCCGAGCGCCGTCGCCTTCTTCCCGGACGCCGGAGCCACCCGCCGCGTGATCTTCGGCAACGGCCGCGAGTACGTCGTGAAGTCCTTGGAGAAGCGGCCACCGGATAACGGCATCCGGTCGAGTACGGTCGCCGCCGGCAAGCAACCGGCCGACGAGTACGCGGTGCCGCTCGCGGTCGCGCCGGACGGGAAGCGGGTCGTCGTCACCGGCCCGGTCGATCCCGCCACCGGCCGGAACGTGCTCCGGGCGTGGGCGGTCGGCTCGGACGGCGAGAGCAAGGTGCTCGACGGCCACAAGGCGGCCGTCGTCGCGGCGGCGTGGTCGGGCGACGGCACGGTGATCGTCACCGGCGACGCCGAGGGGGTCGTCATCACCCGGGACGCGGCGACGATGAAGGAGAAGTCGCGGCTGGCGTTCGGCGCCCGGGTGGCGGCCGTCGCGGTGACTGCGGGCGGCCCCGATGCCGCCGCGCTCGGCCGGCCGGAGGGGAAGGTCGTCCGGCGCCTGCCCAACAACATCGTCGAGATCGACCTCGGCTCGGACGCACGCGTCCAGCCGGGCCGCACCTTCATCGTGCTTCCGAACGACTTCCCCGCGAAGGGCCGTCTGTCGCGGCTCCGCGAGTTCCGCGCTCCGGACGAGCGCGGCATCATGAAAACCCGCACGGAGTTCGTGCCGAAGGGGTCGATCGAGGTGGTCGAGGTGCTCGGCCCGAACCTGTCGCAGGCGCGCATCACGGGCGAGTTCGACCCGATCCGCGACCGCGTGCTGGCCGGCGATCTGATCTACAAGGTCGCCGAACGCAAGGAGCCGGTTCACCTGATCGCCGCGGCGGTCGTCCGCCCGGTCCCAGGGGTCGGGCAGGGACCGTATGCCGAGGAGGTGTTCGTGTGGCCGGCCGCGACCCCGCCGGCCGCCCCGACCCCGATTTCGAGCAACGCCGCAGGATCGCCGTACGCCGGGGTCGCGTCCCTCGCGTTCTCCCCGGACGGGAAGTCGCTCGCGTCGGCGTTCTGCAACTTCTCCCATCTCTTTCGGCTTGGGTATCTGGTCGGCACGGTGCGGGTGTTCACGACCGAGCCGCCGCCGAAGGTCGAGCCGATCAGCTGGGTGCGGCAGGTCGTGCCCGCGCCGGACGGCACCCGCTACGCGGTCGTCCCCGGCGGGGTGTTCGACGCGAGCGGAAAGCACCTCTACCCCGTCGCCGCCGAGGCGGTGGGCTTCTCGACCGACGGCAAGACGCTGTTCGCGCTCGGCGAGAAGGCCGTGCGGGAGTGCGACGCCGCAACCGGCCGGGTGCTGAAGGAGCACCCGCGGGCGAAGGAGCAGTGGGGCTGGCACCGCGTCCGCTTCAGCCCCGACGGGAAGCGGTACGCGGCCCACACCGGCCACGGCGTGCAGGTGTACGACACGGCGACCGGGTTCGAGCCGCTCCGCCTCGACGAACAGCACGAGGCGGGCGGGGGAGGGTGGGTCGCGGGCGTCGTCGGCCAGGACCTGACGTGGAGCCCGGACGGCAAGCACGTCGCCGCGGTCGGGGTGTTCCTGGAGGTGGGGAAGCCGGGGGCGGCGGTGTGGGACGTGGAGACCGGGAAGCGGGTGTTCACGTCCGCGAGCGAGGTCGTGGACGGCCCGGTGTCGGTCGCGTTCACGCCGGACGGCGACCGCCTCGCCGTCGGCCGCAAGGACTCCGTGCAGGTGTGGGTGATCCGGGGGGACGCGAAGAAGAACCCGGTGCGGACGTTCCGCACGGCCGGCGTGGCGACCGCGGTCGCCTTCTCGCGGGACGGGAAGCGGGTCGCGGCGGGCGTCCGCACGCTGCTCCCGAGCGGGGACACGCTACCGTACCGCGTCGCGTACAAGGCCGAGGTTCAGGTGTTCGACGCGGTCACGGCCGAGGAGCGGTACCGGCTCGACGGGTTCGAGGGCGCGGCCGACGGCGCCACGAAACTGGCCGTGTCCGCGCTGGCGTTTGTGAACGACGGGAAGCGGCTGGTTGCCGGCACCGGACCCGCGCCGATGCAACCGAGCGCCGACGCCCCGCCGCGCCGGGGCGAGGTCAAGGCGTGGAACCTCGTCGTCCGGGAGCGGGAGCCGTAGCGTCACCCGTGTGGCGGCCCACACCCCGGGCCGCCCCGACGGGGAGTGACGCGATGACCCGTGCGACGGCCGTGATCCTGTTCGCCGTACTCGCCGCCGGGCCGGCCCGCGGGCAGGCGCCCGACTGGGCCAACCATCCTGTCAACACCTGGGTCAAGCAGAGCCCGCGGGACGGGGCGCCGGTCCCGGGCTTCCTCTACGAGGGGAGCGGCGACTACGACCCGTTCACGCGCCGCTGGGTTCATCACGCCGGGCACGACGGCATCCCGCAGGGCTTCCACACCTTCACCCTCGACCTCGACACCGGCCGGTGGGAGCAAAAATTCCCGCCCGCGTCGCCGCCGGGCGTGTGCTGCGTGGACGGGGCGAACTGTTTCGACCTCGCCGCCCGTCGGCTCGTCCGCTTCCCCGGCGGGATGCTCGGCCACGGCTACCAGTGGAGCCGGGCCGAGAAGCTGAAGGACTCGGCCGTGTGGCTGTACGACCCGGCCGCCGACCGCTGGGCGAACATGCGCCCGCCGCCGTACAAGGAGCCCGACCGCGGTCCGCCGCAGGGCGTCGGCGGGCTGAACGCCGGGGCGGTTTACGCCGCGCCGCACGAGGTCACGCTGTCGTTCGGCGGGCAGGGCGTGGCGGGCGGGAAGAACACGCTGTTCGCCTACGACGCCCACGCCAACCAGCTCCACCCACTCAAGGCCGAGAACCCGCCCCCATCCCGCGACGGCATGGGCCTCGCCTACGACACCCGGCGCGACGTGCTGGTCATGTTCGGCAGCCAGTACTCGCCGGACGAGCGGACGTGGCTGTACGACCTGAAAACGAACCGGTGGGAGGCTCTGACCCTCGACCCGCACCCACCGGCGGTGAAGGCGACGAAGGAGTACTCGACCATCCCGCGGATGGCCTACGACCCGGCGAGCGGCGTGGTCCTGTGCGTCGTCTGGCTCGGCGACCGCGGCCACGAGACGTGGGCGTTCGATGCCGGCGCGCGGGCCTGGACGAAGCTCGACCCGGCCGTCGAGGCGGACCCGAGCAAGAGTCGGTCGCGGAACCTGGGGTACGACCCGGCCCGCAACGTGTTCGTCCTCGAAACGTCCGGCGCGAAGTCGAACCGCCCCGAGGTCTGGACCTACCGCTACCGGGCGAGCCCGCCCGACCCGCGGACCGCGGCGCCGGCCCGCGTTACGGTCACGACCGCCGCGGGAGGCAAGGCCGCGGTGGCGTGGTCGCCGGTGCCGGGGGCGGCGCGGTACGAGGTTCAACGGGCGGAGGTCGGCCTGCCGTGGGCGGCCGAGTTCCGCCGCGTCGCGGGCGTCCCCGGAACCACCTTCGAGGACACCGGGTTGGAGGCCGGGAAGGTGTACGCCTACGTCGTGAAGGCGGTCGCCGCCGACGGCACCACCGGCCCGGCGAGCCACCGGGCGTGGGCGCGGCCGACGGTGCCGGCGTCGCCGGTCGTTTCCGTACTGGCGAAGGACCGCGTCGCTGTCCGGTGGGACCGGCACCCGGCGGCCGACGTGGCGGGGTACAACCTCTACCGCGGCGTGGCCCATGTGCGGACGGTGGCCGAGGGGACGCCCGGGGCGTGGAAGGACAACGACCCGAAGTACGACGAGCCGCAGGTGGTGCAGGTCCGCGACCTCACCGGCCTGACGAAGCTCAACCCCGCCCTTCTCACGGCCCCGACGTTCACCGACGCCGTCGATCTCGCCGCGCCGACCGCGGCGGCGGGCGGCTACCGATTCGGGGTGTACGCCTACGTCGTCCGGGCGGTGAACCGGCTCGGGACCGAGAGCGGCCCGTCGCCCTACGCCCTCACGATTCCATCGACGCCGCTCAACATCCTGTGCCGGGAGCAGGGCGAGGTCGCGGAGCTGAAGTGGGACGCGGCGCGGGAGGCGGGCGTGACCGGCTACCACGTCTACAAGCTGGAGGGGACGTGGAAGGTCGTCCGCGTGACCGAGAAGCCGCTGGCCGCGACGACGCTGCTCCACCGGGTCGGGCGGGGCACGACGCGGTTCTGGGTGGTCGCCGTGGACGCCCTCGGGCAGGAGGGGGAGCCGTCGTCCCCGGCGTGGTTCAACCACAGCTACCGCGGGTTCTACCCGGGGGAGTGGCACCAGTGATTCCAGATCGGCTTCACCCGACGACGCGGTTCCGGCCGGCCCGCTTCGCCGCGTACAGGTTCGCGTCGGCCCACGCGAGCAGCGCCGCCGGGTCGGGGTTGTCGCCCCCGGCCGCCACCCCGACCCCGACACTCACCGTCACGGTGTACAGCGCCCCGCCGAACGCGAACGGGAAGGCCTCGACCGCGGCCCGGAGCCGCTCCCCGCAGCCGCCGGCCTCGGCGGCGTCCGCCCCGGGGAGGACCACGGCGAACTCCTCGCCCCCGTACCGGGCCAGCAACTCGTCGCGCCGGACCAGCCGGCCGAGCACCGCCCCGAGCGTGCGGAGGGCGTCGTCGCCGGCCAGGTGCCCGAGCCGGTCGTTGATCCCCTTGAAGTGGTCGATGTCCAGCAGCAGCACCGCCAGCGGGTGCCCCCGCCGCCGCGCCCGGTCGGCCTCCCGGCCCAGGAACTCCCCGAGCGCCCGCCGGTTCGGCAGGCCGGTGAGCGGGTCGGTGACGGCCAGCCGGTGGATCTCCTCGTGGTACGCGGCCTCCAGGTTCCCCGCGGCCAGGAACCGGTAGATGCTGTTCCCGACCCGCAGGTAGTCGCCGTCGTGCAACTCGGCCTCGGCGACGCGGGCGTGGTTCACGAACGTGCCGTTGGCGCTGCCGAGGTCCAACACGCGGAAGGTACCGTCGTCGGCGGCCTCGACCCGGGCGTGAGTCCGGGAGACGGTCGGGTCGGGGTCGATCACCTCGCACGCCCCGGCGCGTCCGATTGTGAGCGCGGCCGGCCCCACCGCCCACCGGCTGCCGAGGGCCGCGCCCGGCGGGTGGATGTGAACCAGGACCGCCTGCCGGGTGGGCGGGTCGGGCGCGACGGGCTTCGCCACGGCCGTGGGGAGGTCGAGCCCGAGGTCCTTGAACCGGTGAGTGTCGGCCGGGTTCGGCATGCGTTGTCCCCGGGCGAATCGACGGGGCGTCAGGAGGCCGGCCAGCGGACCGCGGGGAGCGACTCCACGGCCGGGCGCGCGAGGAAGAAGCCCTGCACGTAGCGGACCCCGAGGTCGCGCAGGGCGGCCAGCTCGCCGGCCGTCTCGACGCCCTCGGCGATCACCCCGATCCCCAGGTCCTGGCACGCCGCCATCACCCCGTGGACGATCGCCCGCCGCGGCCGGCTGGCGTCGATCCCGCGGCAGAGGCCCATGTCGAGCTTGATGAGGTCGGGGTGGAGGTCGGCGAGGAGGTTCAGCCCCGAGTGGCCGGCGCCGAAGTCGTCGATGGCGATCCGCAGCCCCTGCCGCTGGCACTCGCGGACGGTCTCGGCCACCACCGGGAGGTCGGACACCTCCTCCCCCTCCGTCAGCTCGAAGATGATCCGCTCGGGCGGGACGCCGTAGTGCCGGGCCGCCTGGAGGGTCGCCCGCAGGCACGTCTCGGTTTCGTAGAGGGCGTTCGGGAGGAAGTTGATGCTCAGCCCGGCGGGCGGCCCGAGGCGGGTGGCGAGGGCGAGCGCCTTGGTCCGGCAGCGCTGGTCGAAGTGGTAGCGGGCGGCGTCGGTGACCCGGTCGAAGACCGACATGGCCCCCTCGCCGCGGGGGCCGCGGACGAGCGCCTCGTAGGCGTACACCGTGCGGGCTTCCAGGTCGGCGATCGGCTGGAAGGCCATCGTGAAGTCGATGCCGTGGCCGGGCCGCGCCGCGGCCGCGGGGAGGGCGTCTCGGAGCGCGGTCATGGGTGGTGCCCGCGTGCGCTGGTGGGGGCGAACCGCAGGGCGACGTGTCACCCGACTATAACCACCCGGGCCGGCGGCCGCGACGGGGGTGCGGCCGGAATTTCCCGGATTCGTCCCGGGCGTGAGGGGTTTTCAGGTCGGGGCGGAAATTGGTGCCCGCGCCGCGTCCGGCCCCGCGTCAGTCCCGCGCCCGGTCGCACGGGTTGTGCCGACGGCTCACGCACCACATCCTGCCCGGCCCCGACGGACCGCTTGTAGCCCCCGCCGCCCGCCCTCACGATGGCGTGAGGGGGTGGCGCATGTGCGGCCGGTACACACTCACGACCGGGTGGGGCGAGGTCGCCAACGAGTTCGGCCTGCCCGAGCCGCTCGGCGCCGCCGCGGACCTGCCGCCGCGGTACAACGTCGCGCCGTCGCAGCCGGTGCCGGTCGTCGCCCTGAAGGCCGACCGGGTGACGCGCGGGCTGGCGCTGCTCCGGTGGGGGCTGGTGCCGTACTGGTCGGACGACCCGGCGGCCGGGCCGCGGCCGATCAACCTGAAGGCCGAGACGGTGGCGTGGAAGTTCGGCGAGCACCTGCGGCAGAAGCGGTGCCTGGTCCCGGCCGACGGGTTCTACGAGTGGAAGGCCGAGGGGCGGCGGAAGCGGCCGTTCCGGTTCACCGTCGACGGCGGCCGGGTGTTCGCCTTCGCCGGCCTCTGGGACGTGTGGGGCGAGGCGCCGCCGAAGCTGGCAACGTGCTGCACGCTGACGACCACGCCGAACGACCTGGTGGCGACGGTCCACGACCGCATGCCGGTGATCCTGACCGCCGAACACTTCGCCGACTGGCTCGACCCGGCGACCCCGGACCGGCGGCTGCGAGAACTGATGACCGCGTTCCCGGCCGGGCGGATGGCGGTCGCCGAGGCGAACCCGGCGGTGAACAAGGCCACCGTCGAGGGGCCGGAGTGCCTCGCGGCGGGCTCGGCGTGATGAAACCGGCGGCGTCAAGGGAAACGTCCATTCGGGCGGAGATTATTGTTTCCGCCGCCCCCCCCACCGGGTCGCGGAAACAAGTGCGTCTGCCAGATGAATCGCCGTCGGAGCGACGCCGGGCTGAAAGCCCGCCCGCCGCGGCGAGTGGGCTTCGCCCATAGTGTTACGCCAGGTAGCCCCCGTCCACGTCGAGGACGGTGCCGGTGACGTAGGACGCCCCGGGGCTGGCGAGGAACGCGACGGCCGCGGCCAGTTCCTCCGGCTTGCCGTACCGGCCCAGCGCCGTGCTCGCCCGCTGAACGGCCGCGAAGTCGCCGCTGTCCGGGTTCATGTCGGTGTCGATCGGGCCGGGCTGCACCACGTTCACGGTAATCCCCTTCGGCCCGAGGTCGCGCGCCCACCCCTTCGAGTAACCCACCACCGCCGCCTTCGCCGCCGCGTACCCGGCCAGGCCCGGGAACGCGACGCGGCTGGCGATGACCGACCCGATGGTGATGACCCGCCCGCCCGCCGGCAGGTGCTTCGCCGCCGCCCGCACCGCGGCCACCACCCCGCCGACGTTCACCGCCTGCTCGCGGTCGAGCGCCGCGAGGTCCGCGGCCGGGTCGCCGAGCGCGCCCTGCACGAACACGCCGGCGTTGTTCACCAGGATGTCGAGCCGGCCGAACTCCGCCACCACCGCCTCGACCAGCCCCGCCACCGCCGTCGGGTCGGCCTGGTCGGCCCGGAACGCGGCGGCGGTCCCGCCGGCGTCGCGGATGGTCTTCACCACCGCCGCCGCCTTGTCCGGCGAGGCGCTGTAGCCGAGGGCGACCGTCGCGCCGTCCTGCGCCAGCCGCACCGCCGTGGCGGCCCCGATGCCGCGCGACCCGCCCGTCACCAGCGCCACCTTGCCCGCGAGTACCTTCGACATGACGAACTCCAGATTGGGAACTCGAACAGGATCGGGCCGCCGCCGTGACGGCCCGGGGGACTCGAATCGACCTACGCGGCCCGGGCCAGCGAGAGGAACCGCTCGACCCGCGTCTCGAACGCCCGCTCGGCGTGGACCTGCCGGAGCTGCCGGCCGAGCAGGGCGAGGTAGCCGACCAGCAGGCCGACGCGGAGCGGGACCAGCGCCGGGTCGGCCGGGCCGGACGCGAACGGCTGCCCGAGTGGGAACCGCTTCAGCGTCTCGGTAGTGAGGAACACCATCAGCAGCAGGAAGCTCGTGGTGAGGGCGGCGGCCTGCGTGTACCCGGCCGGCCGGCGCGCCCCGCGGATCGTCCACGTTCCGCCGGCGACCAGGGCGATGGTGACGAGCCCGAGCACCTGCCCCGGCGTGAACCCGAGGGTGAGCAGGAACCCGAACCCGCTGACGCTGCCGGCGAGCATGGTGCCGACGTACCACTTGCCGGCGCGGGTGGCCGGGTCGATCCGGCCGCGGCGGGCGAGGGCGTAGACGCCGAAGCCGACCGG
>DASPHQ010000854.1:0-6595 GCA_035629595.1 Urbifossiella sp.
GGTTGGCGATGACCCGCTACCACACCGCGGTTGCCCTCGACGGGTGTGGGGAGCGCGCTCGCGCGCTGGCGGAGGCCGCAGCGGCCCTTTCGCTGTACCGGGAGGCTCGGGACATCGCCGCCGAGGACGTCGAGGAGTGGATCGCAGAGCGGGACGCGATTGACGAAATCACGGGCGAGGCGACGTCGGGCGACGATCGCTCAAAGTGCACTGAGCCCCGGCCCTGACGTCGGCCGCCCCCGGCCAGTCGCGGGAGCTGACCCCGGTCCCCCTGTCGCCCGCGCCCGGCGGCGTCATTTCCGCGATCGCGTTCGACGGGCAGGGGAACCTCCACGTCGCGCTCCGCGAGGCCGCCGAGGTGCGGCGGTACACGCCGGACTTCTCGGGCCTGCCGCCGTGGGAGGCGAGCCTCCCCGACAACCCCGAGTTACTGCTGTACGTGCCGGGCTGACCCGGGCTGGCGATCCGGACAGGGCTTGGGCTCTCAACGCATCCCGGGTGGGGCGCTCCGCCCGTTCAAAGCGCAGCCGCGGTTGACGCCGAGGGTTTGGCTCGTCAGGCGATCGAGCGAGCGAGATGGGAGAGCCTGGCCGGGCGCCGAGCCCCAGCCAAAATGTTCTCGTTAGGGATGACGGAGAAATGACGGAGAGCCACTCATACCGGATTGCGTCGATTCGTTACCGTTCCAGGCATCGCGTCCAGTGAAACCGGATGAGTGGCTGAACCGTCCCGAGGTTCCGGGCCAGGTCTGTCGGACGGGACTGCCGTCCGGCCCACCGCCGGTCGACGCGGCCGATCGACCGATTCGCCACCGCCTCCCGAACGAGCGGTCAGAATGACTCGACCGGTTGGAGCTCCGGGGTACACGGGGGCAGGAAGTGCAGCACCACGTTCGGCGGCACCGCCAGCCGCCGGGCCACGTGCCACCCGGCGTTGTCCACCAGCACCACCATCACCTTCCGCCCGCCCGGGTCGGCGTGGGCGACGAACCCGGCCTGGGCGTCGGCCATCCGGTCGGCGCTCTCCCCGCGGGAGCAGGGCGCAGTACGTCTGTCCGGTCAACGACCGGCTCAGTGCGCGGCGCACCGGTTGCCCAGCGGCAGCTCTCCCAACAAGCGGCGCGCAAGCGACTCGGGGTCCGCCCCTGCCACCAGGACGCCACTCAGCTGGAGGTCGAGGTGGGTGGCAGACGGAGAGACGGGTTGCTGCACCAGAAAGTGGGTCAGCCACACGCCGGCCGACTGCAGGACGCGGAGGACGATGTCGAGCGTGCCGACCATGTCACTCTGCCGGTGAGCCAGGCACGGGAACACGGTCCCGATCGGGCGCAGCTGGTTGTTCCGCACCTCCATGTCGAGGCACACCCGGTCACCGGTCACACGCTCACTCCCGGTCCCGGTCCGGTGCTCGACCAGGACGACCGCCGCGTGAACCACCTCCAGCTGCTCCGGCCGGGCCGGCCAGAGGACCACTCGGCTCCGCCCGCTCGGGTCGGCCGTCCCCATCACGCGGACCGCGACGGGGATCGTGGCGATCACCGCCCGCAACATCGCCAGCAGCCCGCCGTCGGCCCAGCACAGCTCGACCCGGTTTGCGTGGCACGTCACCGCCGACACCAGACCGTTCCGGCCGCCGTCGGTGTCACCCGCCGCCGGGTAGGACCACCGACCGCCCAGCAGGTCGAGGTCGCCCGCGGCGGCCACCAGGCCACCGACTACGGGGTCGCGGTAGGAGTTGAGCAAGCGGTTCATGTCGGCGTCCTGTTCGAGTTAGGTGTCGATGCCCGCCCTCTGATGGCCCGACCCCGGCGGTGCGCTGACAAGATTCCGCCGCCAGCGGCTTTTCCCGCCCAAGATTTTTTTTGTCACCACGCTGCCATCCGGCCGCCATATCTGGCCGAGCCAGCCGCGCGGCGATCCCCGCCGCGCGGGGATCCAGCGCCGCCGGAGCGCGGCACCAAGTACAAACGGGTTGGGAGCGTGTCATGAGCGTTACGAAGGTCGGCATGGTCGCCCCCGTCGTGGACGGCGTCGGGGTCGAGGTGGTCGGCGGCGGGGTGGTCGGCGGCGGGGTGGTCGACGGCCTCGGGGTCGAGGTGGGCCGTGGCGTGGTCGTGCCGGAGCGGGTGGACGGTGAGGCGACGGGGCCGGTCGGGCAGCAGCCGGGGGCGGAGACGCACGCGTCCTGACCCCCACCCGACGACACCCCTCGCTCGCCCCCGCCCAATCCGACAAGGACGGCGGGGGCGAGCGTTTTTCGTTCCCCACCGCACCGTCCGCAGGAGGTCCGCTGGCGTGACCGAGATTACTGACCCCAAGATCACAGGATCGCAGCGACACCGCCCGGCCGCCGGGCCGTTTCGGGAGCAAGTCATGTCGAAGCGCATTCGGTGCGTGAGCCGGAGGTTCTCGGGCGACAAGTGGTTCGTGGGCGTCACCGTGAACCGACACCCCGAGACCGGGTACCCGCTCCTGACCACCACCTGCAAGTCCTTCCCGAACGACGCGACGGTCGTCGTGGACGGCATCGACCGACCGGGCGTGACGGCGTACGTTACCGGCCTGCTCCGCGAGTTCAGACTGAGCTACGACGTGTGCACGGCGGAGCGGGGGATCCACGGCCACGGGATGCGGTTCGAATTCCCGCCCACCCCGGCCACCCACCTCGCCCTCGGGGCCCTGCACCGGCACCTCCAGTCGCACCCCGACGAGTTCCGGCCCGGGCCGCTCGTCGGTTTCGACCGGGTCTGCTCGGTATCGATCCGCATCAAGCGGAACGGTTGCGGCCTGCTGTCCAAGCCGGCCGACTACCTCGCCAGCCGGAACATCAACTTGCGACACCTCCGCGTCGAGAAAAGGGAAGCCGCCGCCACCGGTCCCGCGATTACGGTCTCCGCGGAAATCGAGGTGCCGGGCATCGACGGCGACGCGATCGAGTCGGACCTGTTGCGAGTCTGCCCCGACGGGTCGGAGGTGCAGGTGCACGACCTGTGGAAGGTGAAGACTGCCCGGATGCCGGCTCAGAAGTGCGCCGCGCCGACCCCGTAGTCCGCATCGAGAACCCGGTGCGGGGGCGTCGACCGGCCGCGTGACTTCGCATCGCGGGCGCGGCGTCGCCGAGTGTGATTCCCGGGGTGGGATTCCGCCAATTCACACGGTACCCGGGCCGGGTTCCGGTCGCGGTACGCACCGTGGGTGCGGGCCGAGGTCCACTCCCTGCTCGAGCGCGGGGCCGCGTCCGCATGCCCGAAGACGGCCGGCACGTGCCGGGAGGTGCTGGCCGTCGAGCCGTCCCTGTGGACGTTCGCGGCGATCCCCGGGGTGGAGCCGACGAACAACGCAGCCGAGCGGGCGTTGCGCCACGCCGTGTGCTGGCGGAAGACGAGCTACGGGACGGACTCGGAGGCCGGGAGCCGGTTAGCCGAACGGGTGCTGACGGTGGTGGCTTCGTGCCGACAGCAAGGGCGGGACGTGCTGGGCTACCTGATGGAGGCGGTTCAGGCGGCCAGGACCGGGACGACACCGCCGGCACTCGTCCCCGCCAGGGCGTGAACGGTTACTTCACACGAGACGCGTCGCAGTAGTTGTGTTCGGGCGGGTGTCCTACTCTGGCTGCGTTCGGGCCACGGCCATCTCCGGATGACACGTGATCGCTCACCTCGCCAACTTCCCCGGCCACCCGAGCGTGTTCCGGTCATCGGCCGGGCTCACACCGGGCGTGTTCGGCTTCCTGCTTGGTGACTACGAGTCGGTGGCCCGCCGTCGCCTCGATTGGCCTTCTGGTCCTCGTAGCCGCCAGGACCGAGGCCATGCGGACGCCCGACCGAGGGACGCACGGGCGAAAGAAGCACGAGGGAGCCCTTGGTGTGGGCGGGTTGATCAACCGGATGATCAATGCCTGGATGTGGGCCTGGCCCCGGGCCGGGGAGGGGCTGATCGTACCCGCCACTCTTACGGCGATTCGTTTCCGGGCAGCGCTACCCCCGGTCGTAGGGACCGCCGCACGACCCCGGCGGAAACTTGTTGCGGATTCTTCTGAAGACGTGTGAGAAGTAGGAGGGATCACGGTTCAGAAGACGAGCCGCTTCGGCGGCGTTCCCGTCGGCCTGCAAAAACGCGTCGAGAACGACCTGCTGTTTCCGAGTGCACCGGCTCCGAATCATCGCGACCCAGACCCGTACCCGGTCCGCCTGTTGCGCCGACTCGGCCGGCCCGGCCCGGCGGTCGACGACTTCCCATCCCTTGTCACTTCCCCCAACGCCCCGGTCGAGGCGATTCTTCGCTTTTTTCGCTCGAGACGCCAGGTTGAGCGTGGTGCGGTTAACGAATGACCTTATAATTTTCTCGCAGTCCGGGCTGTCGCAGGGGATGTGCGCGTACGTCGGTGCCACGGGTGAAATGCGGCCGCCGATCTCTCGGGCAAGCCTTCTGCTCAAAGCCATCAGCGAGCGATTGACGAGGTCGTCGGGCTCCACGTCGGAAGCGTCGAGGCCCGGGTTGGTCTGCATGATTCGGCTGACCCGGTGCGCGCAGATGCCCGAGACCAGGGTCATGGCCTGCTCCGCCAAGGCGGAGCCTGCGGGGCCGACGAGGTCCCCGAGACGCGGCACGTTCTGGGTGGCGTTCATGACAGACCTCGCCCGGACGACCGGTACGGTCCGCAAGTCAATGTCGCTGACGCACGATCTGAGTGACAGAAAACCGACCTGGGCGGTCGCGGTGATCTAGGCTACACCTGGCGGGACCGGCGGCCGGGCGGGCGATGCCGGGAGAGAGGCCGAGAGCAACTGTAACGACTGTACCACATTTTCCGGCCTGACGTGATTCTTGTTCGTAATGGATACGGCATACATCAGGCCGAGCATTAAAACTAATACTTACATACTAATTACATATTAATTGATTGAAATGACAGATAGATATCATATTATCCATACAATGGGTTTATTCTCTTCCCCTTCCGTCCTGGAGTCGTGCGGCCGGTCCGACGAGATCGACTGCCGCCTCCGCTGGGCCGACCAACTCGGCGCGGGCCACAAGGACCTCGCCGCGTTCGTCCGGGTTCAGTGCGAGTTGCACCGGCTGGGCGAGGTCGTGGACGAGATCGTCGAGGCTGGCGGGGGGGTCCCCGTCGCCCGCAGCGCGGAGTACGCCCGGCTCAAGCGGGAGGAGCGGCGGTTGCTCTCCGCGTTCGGGGATGTTTGGGCGGCCGAAGTCAAATTGCCGCCCGTCGACACCGTTCGGTTCGCCAAGGGCTGTCCCGACCGCCTGACCGTCAACGCGGCGCACCCTGATCTCCCCGACTGCCTCGACCGCCTCCCGGGCCTGGCCCCCACCGTCCGGGCGATCACGTTCATGCTCCCGCCCGGCCGCCGGGCCCCGTCCGCTCTCGTCGACCAGATTCTCCGATTCGAAGCCGCGACCCGCGTGGACCGCCTCGCCCTCGTCGGCGGCGGGTGGGGCGATGCCGCCGCCCGAGCGATCGCCGGCTCCGTACACGCTCGGCGCCTGAAGTCCCTCACGCTGAGCGACTGCAGGCTCGGTCCGGCGGCGGTCAAGGCGATTGTCTCGTCGCCCTATCTCGGGGACCTCGAATACTTGAATCTGGGAGGGAATGGGCTGCTCGAAGACGGTTTTGCGGCCCTGGCTCTGCTCCCGGCCGCGCTCCCGGCCCTCCGCCAACTCGACCTCGGCGGCACGGGGATGACGGACGCCGCGGCCGAGCACCTCGCCGGCGGCCCCGCCCTCACCGGTCCCGGACTCACCGAACTCACGATCGCAGGTAACCCCCTCACGGCCGCCGGGGTGAGGCACTTCTTGAACGCCGAACACCTGGCGGATACGTGGATCACGTTCGACGCCAGGTCGCTACCGGCCCACTCGCGGGGCGAGACCAAGCGCCGCCTCGACCGGCACAACGGCATCCGCACGGGTCATGGCCGAGCGCCCTAGCAATGTGGGAGGGGCTACGTTAGCCGCACCGCGTGAACGCGGCGGCGGCGGCGGCGGCGGACGGCCGGTCGCCCGGCCGTTTGGACAACATCACGTCCACCAGGTCCGACAGCCAGCGGGGTACGTCGGGGGCGATGCTCAGGACGGGAGTCTGGCGGTCGGACAGGACCGCGGTGATGAGCCCGTACTGCGACGATGCCGCGAAGGGGTGCCGGCCCGTCAGCGCCCGGTAGAGCACCATGCCGGTGCTGAACACGTCCGTCCGATCGTCAAGCGGCCGGTCGAGGTGCTGTTCGGGCGACATGTACGCCGGGGTCCCGTGGCAGTTCGACCGGGGCGAGATCCGCTCCCCCACCGGGCGAGCCAACCCGTAGTCCAGCACCCGGACCCGGCGGAAGCGCCTCCCCACGCACTCCAGGAACAGGTTGGACATCTTGACGTCCCGGTGGACGATCCCGCCGGAGTGGGCGGCGGCGAGCCCGCACAGGGTCTGGCGGCCGACCGCGATTGCGGCACCGACCGGCAAGCGGCCGCGGTGACCGAGGTGCCGGTCGAGGGTGACCCCCCGCAGGTACGGCATGACCAAGTAGGGCGTATCCTGCTCGACGCCCACGCTGTAGACGGGTACGAGGTTCTCGTGATCG
>DASPHQ010000855.1:0-2100 GCA_035629595.1 Urbifossiella sp.
TTCGTCGCGGTGGGGAGCACGATTCGCACGGGCTCGGGTGCCTCCGCCTGCACCGGCATCCCGGGGCTCGCCTTCAATGACTTGAATAATGATCGTGCTGACGTCCTGTTCCTCCTCCTGCTCGATTGCGCCAGCGGGGTCAGTTGTGAATTGGGATACGCCGGTCAGGGACATCGGGATTAGCGGCCGGAGACCGGGTTCGACCCCTGGGCCAGGGCATGGCTTTCTGCCCGTCTCGTGCCGCGTAGCACTGCGAACGTTCGGGCTCCGTCCCCAGTTCGCTGGCATCCGTCGTCCCCGGGCGCGACGGCAGAGCCCGACCCGGTGATCTCCGTTGTCGCGAGGGTTCGCCCGCGCGGCGAGTCGGAGCAAGGCCGTCTCGCGACGGGCCAGGCGATTCCGCCGGGGAGTCCCGCCCACGACTCATCTCGCGCCCCGGGGCGGTCGCCGGCGGAGCGTGCTCAGGTCCAGCTTCTGGGCGAGGAAGACCTCGCCGTCCGAATCGCGGATCTGGAGCGTGATCCGGGGGTCGGGGCGGTCCCAGTCGATGGTGATCAGGCCGAAGTTGTCCCCCCAGTTCATCGTGGCGACCCGGTGCCGGTTCGCCTCCTGCGGGCGCCACGCCTTCGCCGCCTGGTTCAGCCCGCTCGACGTGACGTCGTAGAACGGGTAGCCCGCCCCGCCGTCCATCATCGACAGCTCCGCCAGGTGCCGGTCGCCGCTCAGGAACACCACCCCCTCGGCCCCGGCCTCCCGGATCAGGCGGTAGAGCCGCTCGCGCTCGTGCGGCAGGTTCGCCCACTTCTCCCAGCCGTGGTCCTCGGCCACGACCTGGATGCTCGAGGCGATCAGCCGGACCTCGGCCGGCTTGCGGAGCTGCTCCTCCAGCCAGCGCCACTGGTCCTCCCCGAGCATGGTCGTGGTCGGGTCGGGGTTGGGCTCGTACGGCCCTTCGCCCCTGGTCACGGGGGTCTTCTTCTTGAGCGGGCTGCTCCGGAAGTAGCGGGTGTCGAGCATGATGACCTGGAGTCGCTTCCCCTCCGGGCCGAAGACTCGTGCGTCGTAGACGCCGGGCCGCTTGCGCCGCGGCGAGTCCTCGGGGTCGCCGAAGAAGTCGAGGAAGATCCGCTGCGACTCGACTTTCTTCGGGTAGGTGCTGCCGCCGTCGTCGACGCCGAGGTCGTGGTCGTCCCAGGTGGCGAGGATCGGCACCGACTCGCGCAGCGCCTTGAAGCCGGGCATGGCGGCGAGCCGGGCGTACTTGGCCCGCATCACGTCCATGTCCTCGGTGTCGGCGTAGATGTTGTCGCCGAGCATCAGGAGCAACTCGGGCCGGGTGGCCGCGACCGCGTCCCAGATCGGCTGGGGGCGGGCCTGGGAGGCGCAGGAGCCGAAGGCGATCCGGCGGAGCGGTGGCGCCGGCGCGGCGGCGGTGCCGTCGCCCACGGGCTGGACGAGGTCCGCGATCGGGGGGGCGGCCCGGGGTGCTTCGGCGTTGTAGTCCTCCCCGAGCAGGGCGGCGAGCGTGGCGGCCACCTGGGCCTGGGTCACGGCCCCCGTCTCGGACCGCTCGCCCAGCGCGGGGGTGTCGGGGCCGAGGACGGCAAGCCAGATCGCCTCCGAGCCCTCGACCTTCTCGCCGTGGCTCCGCCAGCCCTGCGGCGCCTCGCCGCGGCCGTGGTCGGTGGTCACGATCAGCGTGGTCGTGCCGCGGTACTGCGGGTGCGCCTGGAGCTCGTCCCAGAGCGCCTTGAGGGCGGCGTCGGCGTCGTGGGCGGCGCGCAGGTACTGGTCGTAGCGGCCGGCGTGCGCGTATTCGTCGGTGTCCCCGAAGCCGACGTACAGCACGCGGGGGGTGTCGCGGCGGAGGTGCTCCAGGGCGACCTGGGACGTGAGAGCGTCGTTGCGGCTGTTCTCCCAGTCGCGCACGGATCGGCCCATGAGGCGGTTGAGCAGGGCCTGGCGCTCCGTCAGGGGAGCCCCGCCGAGCGGCATCCACCCGGCGTTGACCGCCAGGCCGCTGCGCTCGACGTTGAGGATGAACGGGAACAGGTCCCACGACGCGACCGCGGCGACCTCGCCCCGGAACGCGGGCTTGCG
>DASPHQ010000856.1:0-2935 GCA_035629595.1 Urbifossiella sp.
GAGGAGAAGGTCGCGACCGTGAAGAGCCTGATCCCGCTGCTGGAGTGGGCCAGCAAGCAGAAGGAGCCGCTGGTCCTCATCGCCGAGGACTTCGAGGGCGAGGCGCTCGCCACGCTCGTGCTCAACAAGCTCAAGGGCATCCTCCAGGTGTGCGCGGTCAAGGCGCCCGGCTACGGCGACCGCCGCAAGGCCATGCTCGAAGACATCGCCGTGCTGACCGGCGGCAAGGCCATCTTCAAGGACCTGGGCGTCCAGCTCGACGCGATCAGCGACGGGCCGAAGGGCGAGAAGAAGCCGACCGTCGTGGACTACCTCGGCCGCTGCAAGCGGATCAAGATCGACGCCGAGAACACGACCATCACCGAAGGGAAGGGGAAGCAGAAGGACATCGACGGCCGGGCCGAGCTGATCCGCAAGGAGATCGACAAGACGGACAGCGAGTACGACCGCGAGAAGCTGCAGGAGCGGCTCGCCAAGCTGGCCGGCGGCGTGGCCGTCATCAAGGTCGGCGGCGCCACCGAGACGGCGATGAAGGAGCGGAAGGCGCTGTACGAGGACGCCCTGGCCGCGACGAAGGCCGCCATCGAGGAGGGCATCGTCCCCGGCGGCGGCGTGGCCCTGCTGAACGCCCGCAAGGGGCTCGACAAGCTGAAGCTCGAGGGCGACGAGGCCGAGGGCGCCCGGGTGCTGTACCGCGCCCTGGAGATGCCGTGCCGGCTGATCGCCGAGAACGCCGGCAAGGACGGCACCGTCGTCGTGTCGAAGATCCTGAAGGTGAAGGACAAGAACCACGGCTACAACGCCGACACCGACGAGTACACCGACCTGCGCAAGGCGGGGGTGGTGGACCCGGTGAAGGTGACGCGCAGCGCCCTCCAGAACGGCGCGAGCGTGGCCGGCCTGCTGCTGACGACCGAGGCCATGATCGCCGACATCCCCGAGCCGAAGAAGGCCGGCGGCGGCGACCACCACCACGACGACCACGGCATGGGCGGCGGGATGGGCGGCATGGGCGGCATGGGCGGCATGGGCGGCATGATGTAACGCGATCACCGCCCACCCGCAGCCGCGGGTGGGCTTTCTTCACAGACACACCCTCAATCTCTGATACGTGGAGCCCCCGATGGCCAAGAAGGACGCCCCCCTGAGCCTCCGCCCGCTCGACGACCGCGTCGTGGTGGAGCCGACCGACGCCGAGGAGAAGACCGCCGGCGGCATCCTGCTGCCGGACACCGCCAAGCAGAAGCCGCAGCAGGGCAAGGTCGTGGCCGTCGGCCCCGGCAAGCTGTCCGACAAGGGCGTGCGGACCGCCGTCGGCGTGAAGATCGGCGACCTCGTGATCTACGGCAAGTACAGCGGCTCCGACGTGGAGGTTAGCAGCCGCGAGTTGAAGATCCTCCGCGAGAGCGACATCCTCGCCAAGCTCGTGAAGTAGATCCGTTTCGGGTTTCGAGTTTCGGGTTTCGAGTTCCCGCCTCGCGCCGCACCGGCGCGGGGCGGTGATGCCGAACCGGCTCGGAACTCGACGAGCCCCAACTCGAAACTTCAAACTCGAAACTAGGAACTGAAAAATGGCGAAGCAACTGCTGTACACCGACGACGCCCGCAAGAAGCTCCTTCAGGGCGCCGAGAAACTGGCCCGCGCCGTGGGCATCACGCTCGGGCCGACCGGCCGGAACGTCATCATCGACAAGTCGTTCGGCGGCCCCACCGTCACCAAGGACGGCGTCACCGTCTCGAAGGAAATCGACCTGCCGGACGCCTTCGAGAACATGGGCGCCAAGCTGGTCAACGCCGTCGCCCAGAAGACCTCCGACAACGCCGGCGACGGCACCACCACCGCCACCGTGCTGGCGCTGGCGATCTACCAGGAAGGCCTCCGCTACACGGCCATCGGCGGCAACCCGATGGCGGTGAAGCGCGGCATCGACAAGGCCGTCAGCAAGGCCGTCGAGTACCTGGAAGGGACGCTCACCAGGCGGCTCACGAAGAAGGAGGAGATGCAGCACGTCGCCAGCATCTCCGCGAACAACGACCCGAAGATCGGCGCCCTGATGGCCGACGCCTTCGAGAAGGTCGGCAAGGACGGCGTCATCACCGTGGAGGAAGGCAAGACCTCCGACACCCAGCTCGACTTCGTCGAGGGGATGCAGTTCGACAAGGGGTACATCTCGCCGTACTTCGCCGCCAACAGCCCCGAGCTGCGGTGGGAGCCGGAGAACGTCCTCGTCCTCCTCTACGAGAAGAAGCTCTCGAACGTCCGCGAGTTCCTCCCGCTGCTGGAGAAGGTGGCCCAGGCCCGCCGGCCGCTCCTCATCGTCGCCGAGGACGTGGAGAGTGAGGCGCTGGCGATGCTCGTCGTCAACAAGCTCCGCGGGCTGGTCGAGGTGTGCGCCGTGAAGGCGCCCGGCTTCGGCGACCGCCGCAAGTCGATGATGGAGGACATGGCCGTCCTGACCGGCGGCACGTTCGTGAGCGAGGACCGCGGCATCAAGCTGGAGAACGTCGGGCTCGACATGCTCGGCACCGCCGACCGGGTGAGCGTGGAGAAGGAGAACTGCACGATCATCGTCGAGAAGCTCGACAAGACGCGGAAGAGCGCCATCGAGGCCCGCGTGCAGACGATCCGCACCCAGATGGACCAGACCGAGAGCGAGTACGACAAGGAGAAGTTCAGCGAGCGGCTGGCGGAGCTCGTCGGCGGCGTGGCGATCATCAAGGTCGGGGCCGCGACCGAGGCCGAGATGAAGCAGACGAAGGGCCGCGTCGAGGACGCCCTGCACGCCACCCGCGCCGCGGTCGCCGAGGGGATCGTCGCCGGCGGCGGCACCGCCCTGCTCCGCTGCGTGCCGATCGTGGAGGCCCTCGCCGAGAAGCTGAAGGGCGACGAGCGGAACGGGGCCGAGATCGTGGCCCGGGCGCTCCAGAAGCCGGT
>DASPHQ010000857.1:0-6818 GCA_035629595.1 Urbifossiella sp.
CTCCCGGCCGGCCTCAAGGTCCCAGACCCGGAGCGAGCGGTCGTGCGCGTTGGTGAAGCTCTGCCCCTCCTTCACCGTCGCCGGCCGGACCGGGAGCGCGGCGAACCGGCCGTCGGCGGAGAGGCTGTACATGTAGCCCCACACGCAGTACGCCGGCGGCGGGAGGGTCGTGGTGCGGACCACGACGTTGCGGTCGGGGTCGATGACGGTGAGCGTCCAGTCGTCCTCCCCGCGGAGCGCGCCGGTGAGCACCTGGACGCCGAGCGTGGTGAACCGCACCTCGCGGCACGGCCCGCGGAACGGGCCGAGGGTGCGTGCCGGCTGGAGGTCCGCGACGAGGCGGCCGACGGTGGCCGGGAGGACATCCACCGTGAACCGCGCCGCGTCGGGGGTGCGGACGACGGCGAGCCGCGTCGCGTCCGGCGCGAGGGCGACGAAGTCGAGCCCGTCCGGGCCGGCTCGATCACGCCCGGGGGGTGCGGCCGGTGGGTCCGGCAACTTCTCGGCCGTGTCGGTGAACGCCGAGACGATGTGGTGGCCGTTCACCCGGACGACGGCAACGCCGGTGCCGTCCGCCCGCCACCCGGCCGCCACCGGCGCGATCCCGTAGCCCGTGCGCTCCACCAGACGGCGACCGGTGGCCACATCGAGGACGGTGAGGCCGTAGTACGACCCCGCCGCCACCTTCAACCCGTCCGGCGAGAACGCGACCCACCGCGGCTGGTACGGCCCGAACGACCGCCGGGTGCCGAGCCGGGCCACGGCACCGGCCGGAAGGCGATCGCCGAACTGGTCACCCGCCCGCGCGGCGGTCGCTGCTGGTTGCTTCGCGGTCGGCGGCTCGGCGGGGGCGGGAGCCTGCGGCGCAGCCGCGGCGGCGACGAGCCCGACGGCGACGAGGACGGCCGCAACGGGCACGAGCAGGAGCGTGGCTTTCGGCCGACCCGCGGCACGGAGAAGAGCCGCGACCGCCGGCGGAAGGGTTCCGACCTCCGCCGCGCGGACGAGCGCCACCACCCGGTCGATCGCGGCGCCGTCCGCCGGCGGCGGGCTCGCGCCGACGAGAACCGGCGCGGCCAGCGGCAGCCCGTACCTGGCAAGGCGGCGGCGGAGTCGGTCCCTGGCCCGCTCCAACCGCCCCCGCAGCGCCCCAACCGGGCAGCCAACCTCGCGGGCGGCGTCTTCGTACCCCAACTCCTGGACGCAGCAGAGCACGACCGGCAGCCGGTAGTGTTCGGGCAGTGCGGCGATCTCGGCGTCGAGGATTTCGCGGACTTCTCGCCAGCTCAGGTCGTCCGCCGCGGCCGGACGGGGCCGGGGTGTGGCCTCGCGCCGCCGCCGCCGCTCGTCGGCCCGGCGGGCGGCGCGGGCGACTCGGACGGCGGCGGCGTGCAGCCACCCGGCGAGCGACCCCGGCCGAGCGAGCCGTTCGGCCGACCGGGCGAGGAGCAGGAACGTGGCCTGGAAGGCGTCGTCCGCCCCGGCCTCACCGAGGGCGTTGCGGCAGACCCGGAGCACGACCGGGCCGTTCCGCCGGACGAGTTCGGCGAAGGCCTCCTCATCCCGGCCGGCCGCGTACCGCTGGAGCAGTTCGGTGTCGAACGGCGCGCCCGCGTCGGTCGAGGCGAGTCGTCGGGCGCTGCGGATCAACCGGGAGGGGTTCGGGACCACGGGAGCCTCCGGGGTAGACGTTCTACCCCGGAACTGCCCACCGCGTGGCTCACCGGCGCGCGGGAATTGTTGCGATCTCGAACGCTCGTGACCATTCGCCACTGTAGCCAACCTGTAGCCAACAGCCCGGATTGCCCTGCACTCGTCTGGACGGTGCCCCCACGTTTTCCCGGGGTTTTGCACCGTTCGGGACGAGCGTGGACGCCCAGGAACAGACTCTTAATCAGCGGGTCCTCGGTTCGAGCCCGAGAGGGGGCACTTCAGAAGTGCTGAAACGAGAAGGGGTTCCGGCGACGAGCCGGAACCCCTTCTTCGTTGACCGCCTACTCTCGCCACACTATCGCCACACAATCGGCTACAGTTACTCCCGGGGCCGGAGCAGGTTCGCCGCCTGCTTCAGGATGCCCGAGCCGTCGAACGCCTTGGCGGCGTCGAGGTAGTGCCGGGCCGTTTGGGGGTCCGCTCCCATCGCCCGCGCGGTCGCGTCCACGCTCTGGGTCGCCGCCGCCACCACCGTGAAGGCCCTCGCACGAAGGTCATGGGGCCGAAGCCGCGGCTGACCGGTCCGCCCCGCGTTGAACTCCCGGAACAGGTTCTGGACCGTCCACCGCCAAGTGCTCGGTGAGTAGGCCGTCTTCGTCTTGGTCTTCGGGTTCGGCCGGAAGCGCTTCGACTCCTCCAGTGAGTTCTCCCAGAGCCACGTCGACCCGGCCACCCGCCGGAGGTCCGCCGCCACGTCAGCAGGGAGCGGCACCGTCCTCGCCGTCCGCGTCTTGGTCACCTCGGGGCTCATCGTCAGCTCGTCGCCGTGGAGGTCGTCCGACCGGAGCTTGCACAGGTCGATGGTCCGGCACCCGGCGAGCATCTTCACCTGGACGAACAACCGCGGCAGCTCCCAGTCGGGGTGCTTGGCAGCGAGCCACTTGAAGAACGCGGTCACCACATCCTCCTCCGGTACGCGCACCCGCTTGCCCCGCGGGGCGTTCGGGTATGGCACGTCCAGCCACGGGTTGTCCTTGACGTGGCCGAGCGGGCGGAAGTGCTTCGACCAGAGCGACCGGAGGCAGCGCAAGTAGGTCGTGCAGGAAGTAGGGGACCGCTTGTACGTCTTGGCGTCCGACGCCTTCCCACGGGCGTAGCTGCTGGCGAGGAACTCACGCTTGAAGCGGTGAGCCAGGGCGGTCGTCACGCCTGCCGGGCTGGCGACAGTGGGCACCACCTTGCGGAAGGCCATCACCGCCGTCCGATAAGCCCGGATTGACTCCGGCCGCAGGTCGGGCGTCTGGTCAAGCTCGGCCAAGACCGTCTCCCAGGTCGCCTGCGACGGCTCGGCGGGCATCGCCGGCCGGTACGCTTCAGTGATGATGTCCGTCGCGGCCTGCCGGGCCTGAGCCTTGGTCCGGCAGCCGGTCGACCGCTCGACCCGAGTCCCGTCCGGGCCGACGAACCGGACCCGGTAGCCGCCGGGCCGCTCGGTCAGCGAGTACCCGACCTCCGTGCCGTCGGGCAGCGCGTGCGTGTGCTGGGCCTGACGCCCCATGAGTCACCTCATTAGTGGAAGTAGAAGCGGCCCCGGAATCGGGGCCGCGAAGACGAATTGCGTAATCAGCCGGTGCTACTTCCGGTACGGGCGACGACGGGCCGTGAGCCAGTCGTCGAGGTCTTCCTTCCGGAAGAGCGGCGGGCGGGTGCCGGGCATCGAGCGGACGCTGCCGAGCGAGTGGTGATTCAGGAGGGTCTTGCGGGTGCGGCGGCAGTATGCAGCAGCCTCGTCGACCGTCAGGTAGGGCGAAGCCGCCGGGCGCTGGTCAGTCCCTGTCCTTCCCCACTCAGCCCACCGCAAGTTTCCCTGTGTGTACGGAAGTGCCTCATCAGGACGCTGCACGGTGTGGTTGTGGGACGGGCGCCGCCCGACCTCCTTCAGGAAGTCGTCGAAGTCGAACGCGTTGCTGGCGGCGAACTCGATGACCGGGCTCAGCAGGGGCTGCAAACGCTGCCACTCGTCCCACTCGGCCGGGTAGCGGACGGACCAGACCTTCTCCTGCCGCAACTGCTTGGCCGCAGCGTCTGCCGCCTCCCGTTCCAGCCGCTCACGCTCGGCCCGCCCCTCCGGACTGGCCTCCCACGCGGCCAACTCGGTGTCCCACTCGGCATCGAACAACTCCTCCTTCACGCGGCCCATCGGCAGTAGTCCTCGGTCGGGTCGCCCTGCTCGTCCGACGAGGGACCGCTCGGTGCAGGGTTGGGGGACAGGACGGACCCCGACCGCGGCTGTTTAGGCAGCGGGCAGAGCGTGGGTCCAGGATGTAGCGCTTGGTCGTCTGGCGAAGTGCGGTCAGCTGTGGAGGCCGGCCCCGTCAACTTCTACTCCATGAGACCACGGAATCGCAACTTGTCAACGGGGTGATTCGCGCCCGCAGTGTTCGAGCAGCAGCCCGTTGACGAAACCGGGTTCCATGAGAGACTCGTTGAAGGCCCGCGACAAGCCGCCGTTGTGCTCGGCCCGGCGATTCGCAGGATGACCAACAACCAGACAGGAGACGAAGTTGACGACGGTGGAGTGTGGCCAGGGTGTGGCCGTTGAGCAGGCGATGGGGGCGGACACCCGCGCGGAGACGAATAAGCCCAGGTTCAGACTCTCCGTGTGGCCGGAGGACCCGGCCCCGCGCGTCGGGGAGCCGGTGACCGAGTACCTGACGCGCAAGAGCCTCAAGGCACGCGGCTGGTCGCTCGACCAGATTCGGGAGCACCTGGGCGCGTCTGACGGGACACGCGAGGTCAGCAGCGCGTACCACGGTAGTTGGTTCGACAGCTACACCCGGACCCGGAACTACTACCGCCTCGACCGGGTCATTGCCGCCGAGCGCGCCGGCGAGGTACGCGCGGGGCTTGCCCTGAACCAGCCCCGGCCGGCCTCAACCTCCGACGCCCGGCCGCTGGCCCTGACACGGCGTCAGCTGCGTCGGCGCGGGTGGTCGGCAGCGTTATTGGCCGAGTTCCTGCCCGCCCCGGACGGATACCACCCGGGAGCGTGGTCCAACCGCCCTGTGCCACTTTACGCCGCGGCCCGCGTGGAACACACGGAGGCCACACCGGAGTTCCGGGCGTTGTGGGCGTTGGTCGAGCGGCGGCGGGGCGCGGCCGCGAAGGCGCGGCAGGCCCGGTCGGACGCGTGGAGTGCCAAGCACGCGGTCGCAGAGGGGTTCGCGGCGCACCGGGCGGCGGTGAAGAAGGCGCGCCTGGAAGCGGCGTTCCCCGGGTTCGTGGTGACGGTGAACCCCTCGCGGTCTGGGTCGGGGGCACACGTCGGCATCGCCTTGGAGGGCGGGCCGTTCACGTCCGCCTACGCCCGCGGGCCGGAAGTCCATGCCCTGGCCGTGCAGGGCGAGAAATCTGGGGCCTGGGAGCCGCTGGTGGACTGGTTGGCTGCGCACGGGGAGGTAGGGAACGTGCGGTTCCGTCGCGCCTTCAGGTTCTTGGTGGCGGGCGATTCCACCGGGTGGCGCGCATGGCACGCGCGGTGGGAGTCAGGAGCCGAGGAACGGCGGGCGGCGGGGGTCAAGTACGGGCGTCGGTGCAAGGAGCGCCTGCTGGAGGTGGCCCGGAGCATCGCCAGTCTGCCGGAGAATGAGCGGTTCGCCGCCTGGAGGAGCCGGACCGGGCGGGGTCGGATGGCGATGGACCGCCGGCTGGCGGAACTCGCCGCGGGCGAGCCCGAAGGGGCGCAGCGGGTGTAAGCCTGCCCCTCACTTGCACTTGGTCACCAGAACCAGCCCGGTCGGTCCCCCGTCTTGACCTTGCCCGGCGGGGCCGTCCGCGGTTCTTCAACGAGTCCTACAACCCGATGTTCGACAGGAACGACGGCCCGGAGGCTGGCCCCAAGCGGCAGCTCTACCGGGAGTTCGCGGAGTTCTACCGCGCGGAGCGGTGCCGGTGGGCGCCGGACAACCCCCGCCGGGTGTTCAACCTCGCGTTCAGGCGAATCTACCCGGACTTCGAGCACCAGCTGTCCGAGGAGCAGTTCCTCGCGGTCGTGTACCGTGCCCTCGGGTTCCGGGGGGCCGACCCGCGCGGCCTGTTCCAGATGTTCGACCCGGCCATGTACCGCGGCCGGCGTCGGCCCGAGGACCACTTCGTCAGCCTGTTCGCCCGCAAGCTGACCGGCCTGCTGAAGCGGGCGGTGGCCCGGACGACCGACCGGGGCCGGGCGGCGGACCCGACGAAGTTCCGCCCGAACCCCGCCCTTGGCCTGCTCCACGAGCGGGAGCGGCCTGCGTCCGAGCAGGCCCAGCTCGACCTGCTCCCCGCGGTCTTGGCCTGCCTCGACGCCAAGGAGCGGGCCGTCGTCCACCTGCTGTACTGGAGCGACCTGTCCACACGAAAGACCGGCGCCCTGCTGGAGATGGACCACAAGACCGTGGCCCGGGTCCACGTCGCCGCCGTGGCGAAGCTCCGGCGGCTCTACGGGGTCGAAGGAAATCTCGCCGCGTGACGGTTTTCGTGCCCCAAAACGGGGTGCTCGCCGTGAGTAACAGTGTGTAGGCGCGAAGTCGCTGGGGAGCGGTTTCCATCTCCACCCGGTTGAGCCAGTTGACGTGGCCTGCACGGAATGAACCCAATGACCGTAAGGCGAGGAAAGGTGGGGATGCCGGATGGAGTTCGGCCCCTCCTCCGTCCCCCTCAGCTTCCTCGCCTTACGAGCGGAGCGAGACAGGAGTGATGGTGAACTGGAACCGGTTGAACAACGACCTGTCCTCGGCCCTTGTTGAGCGGGGCCTGCTGGCGGCGTTCTTGGCCGAGCTCGGGTGTGACCTGCGGGGCTCCCGCGCCGGGGTCGTCTTCCGCGGGCCGTGCCCGGTCCACCTGGGCGACGGTGACAACTGCGAGGTGCGGGCGGACGGCGACCGCTTCCCCATCATGTGGGCGTGCTTCTCCCACCACTGCCAGAAGACGTGCCCGTTGAAGAACAACCTGTTGGGGTTTGTCCGAGGCGCGCTCGCCGGCGACCCCGTCCGGCCGGCTCGGCTTCAGGAGGCCGTCGCGTTCATTGAGGGGTTCCTGGCCCGCGCCGGGAACGGCCCGCCCCGCCCTTCGGTGCCCCTCCGTCGTCGGCCGTCGCCCACGGTGTCTCTGACCCGTGAGCAGGT
>DASPHQ010000858.1:0-7897 GCA_035629595.1 Urbifossiella sp.
ACCGGACGTACATCGAGCCGATCACCTGGCAGATCGTCGAAAAGATCATCATCAAGGAGAAGCCCGACGCCCTACTGCCGACCCTCGGCGGGCAGACGGCGCTGAACACGGCGATGGACCTCGTCAAGCACGGGGTGCTGGCGAAGTACGGCGTCGAGATGATCGGCGCCCGCGCCGACGTGATCGACAAGGCCGAGGACCGCCAGAAGTTCAAGGACGCGATGGTCAAGATCGGCGTCGACGTGCCCCGGAGCGGCGTCGCCCGGTCGCTGTCCCAGGCGCTCGACATCGTCGAGACGATCGGCCTGCCGTGCGTGCTCCGGCCGAGCTTCACCATGGGCGGCAGCGGCGGCGGCATCGCCTACAACCGCGAGGAGTTCATCGACCTCGTCACGAAGGGGCTGCAGCTCTCCCCGGTCGGCGAGACGCTCATCGAGGAGTCGGTGATCGGGTGGAAGGAGTTCGAGCTGGAGGTGATGCGGGACGTGGCCGACAACGTCGTCATCATCTGCTCCATCGAGAACCTCGACCCGATGGGCGTCCACACCGGCGACAGCGTGACGGTCGCGCCGATCCAGACGCTGAGCGACAAGGAATACCAGCGGATGCGCGACCAGGCGAAGGCCATCATCCGCGAGATCGGCGTCGAGACGGGCGGGTCGAACATCCAGTTCGCGTGCAACCCGGCCGACGGCCGGATGATCGTGATCGAGATGAACCCGCGGGTGTCGCGCTCGAGCGCCCTGGCGTCGAAGGCGACCGGCTTCCCGATCGCCAAGATCGCGGCGAAGCTGGCCGTCGGCTACACCCTCGACGAGCTCCGCAACGACATCACCCGCGAAACGCCCGCGTGCTTCGAGCCGACGATCGACTACGTGGTGACGAAGGTGCCGCGGTTCGCGTTCGAAAAATTTCCCGAGGCCGACCCGACGCTGACCACGCAGATGAAGTCGGTCGGCGAGACGATGGCGATCGGGCGGACCTTCAAGGAGTCGCTGCAGAAGGCGCTGCGCGGCCTGGAGGTCGGCCGGTTCGGCCTCGGCAACGACCGCCGCGACCGCTGGGGCTCCGACGACCCGCCGACGACCGAAGAGATCGCGCAGAAGCTGGCCCGGCCGAACAGCGAGCGGCTGTGGTACATCCGCTACGCGCTCAAGGGCGGCATGTCGCTCGACGACCTGCACCAGCGGACGAAGATCGACCCGTGGTTCCTCCGCGGCATCGCCGACCTCGTGGACGTGGAGAACGAACTGGCCGCGATCGGGTCGCTGGCCGCGGTCACGCCCGAGCAGATGCTGACGGCGAAGCAGCACGGCTTCGTGGACCGGCAGTTGTCGAACCTGTGGAGCTGCCCCGAGTCGGAGGTGCGCCGCGTCCGCCAGGGGTTCGGCATCGAGGCCGTGTTCAAGAGCGTGGACACCTGCGCCGCCGAGTTCGAGGCGTACACGCCGTACTACTACAGCACCTACGAAACGCCGATTCGCAGCGCGGCAGGAACGTCAGTCGAGGACGAGGTTCGGCCGTCGAGCGGCAAGTCGCGCATCATGATCCTCGGCGGCGGCCCGAACCGCATCGGCCAGGGGATCGAGTTCGACTACTGCTGCGTGCAGGCGGCGTTCGCGCTCCGCGCCGCGGGGTACGAGGTCATCATGGTGAACTCGAACCCCGAGACCGTCAGCACCGACTACGACACGTCCGACCACCTGTTCTTCGAGCCGCTGACGGTCGAGGACGTGCTGAACATCCACGACCGGATGAAGCCCGAGGGCGTGATCGTGCAGTTCGGCGGGCAGACGCCGCTGAACCTGGCGAAGCCGCTCGAAGCCGCCGGCGTGCCGATCATCGGCACCAGCGTGGACTCCATCGACATCGCCGAGAACCGCAAGCGATTCTCCGTGCTGGTGGACGAGCTCGGCCTGAAGCAGCCGGCCAACAGCACCGCCGTGGACGCGCCCGCGGCGGTGTTCGCGGCGCGGAAGATCGGCTTCCCGGTCCTCGTCCGCCCGAGCTTCGTGCTCGGCGGCCGCGACATGAAGATCGTCTACACCGAGGACGAGCTCGAAGCGTACATGGAGCGCGTCGCCCCGGACGTGAACAAGGACCGCCCCGTCCTCATCGACCAGTTCCTCGAGAACGCGACCGAGGTGGACGTGGACTGCCTGTCCGACGGCACGCGGACGGTGATCGGCGGCGTGATGCAGCACATCGAGGAGGCCGGCATCCACAGCGGCGACTCGGCGTGCGTCATCCCGCCGTACAGCCTGCCGACCGCGGTGATCGAGGAGATCAAGGTCCAGAGCCGGAAGCTCGCCGCGGCCCTGAACGTGAAGGGGCTGATGAACATCCAGTTCGCCGTCGCCGGGACGCGCGGCGACGCCCCGGTCGTGTACATCCTGGAGGCCAACCCCCGCGCCAGCCGGACGATCCCGTTCGTGAGCAAGGCCACCGGCGTGCCGCTCGCCCGCCACGCTGCGCTGGTGATGGCCGGCAAGACGCTCGACGAACTCGGCGTCAAGGACGAGGTGGTGCCGACCCACTACTCGGTGAAGGAGAGCGTGTTCCCGTTCAACAAGTTCCCCGGCGTGGACATCATCCTCGGCCCCGAGATGAAGTCCACCGGCGAGGTGATGGGGATCGACGACTCGTTCCCGATGGCGTTCGCCAAGAGCCAGATGGCCGCGAGCGCCCCCCTCCCCCTCAGCGGCACGGTGTTCGTGTCAGTGGCCGACCGCGACAAGGAGGGTGTGGCGCCGGTGATGAAGGCGTTCGTCGGGATGGGTTACAAGCTGATCGCCACGCGCGGCACCGGGAAGTTCCTGGCCGAGCGCGGCATCCCGGTCGAGGTGGTGCCGAAGATCGCGGAGGGGCGGCCGAACCTGCTCGACAAGATGAAGAACGGCGAGGTGGCGCTCGTCATCAACACGCCGAGCGGCCGCGGCAGCTCGTCCGACGAGCGGAAGATTCGCGCCGGGGCGGTCGCCAACCGGGTGACGTGCATCACCACGTTGTCTGCCGCGGAAGCCGCAGCCGAGGCGTGCCGGGCGCTGCGCGAACAAGAATTGACCGTCGTGCCGCTGCAGGAACGGTTCCCGACGGCCCGCTGACGGCAGATGATGCGCGAAAGCCCGGGGACGGCCGTCCCGGGCTTTTTGTTGTGTCGAACTTTACGCCGCCCGCGGGAACAGCTCCCGCAGGCCACTGACGTGCTTGCAGCGGTGGGCGTGGTTGTTCGCGCCGTGGTACACCGCGTCGGCGCAGGTGCAGTGCCAGGCGGTCTCGCCGTCCGGGGTCTGCTCCAGGGCGATCTGGTAGCGCTCACGGCCGCCGAGAACGTCCCACGTCATCAGGCAACCGGGCTCCGACAGGTCGGGGTTACGGTACGTGACGCGGTAGTGGTACGGGCTCGGCTGCCGCTTGCGGTCGGGGCCGGGCAGGATCAGCGTGATCAGGGCGAACGACGGCTTCGGGGTTGTGGTGGTCATGGCAATAGGTTGGAGGGGTCGTTCGGGTCATCCGATTCATTTTACCCTCACGGCCGTCCACCCCCATGTCGGTAGCCGCATCCGGCGGTAAGGTAGACTGCAACATTACCCCCGAGACCCGTCATGGCCGACGACCCGCAGGCCCGCAAGGCCGCCATCCGCGAACAGGCCCGCAAGAACCGCGTCGCGCAGAAGGACAAGGACGAACTGAGCCGCGCCATCTGCGGCCGATTCATGGCGCTGCCGGCGTACCAGGCCGCGAAAACGGTGATGTGGTACGTGGACGCCGGCAGCGAGGTCCGCACCCGTCACACCCTGCCCGAGGCGCTGACCCACGGCAAGCGCGTCGTCGTGCCGTGGTGCGTGGTCGAGACCAACACCCTTGAGCTGTTCCTGCTCGAAGACATGAGCGAGTTGGTGGAGGGGGCGTACAAGATTCTCGAGCCGAAAGACGAACTCCGCCGCCTCTCCGCGAAGATGGTGCAGCCCGAGGAGTTGGACCTGGTCATGGTCCCCGGCACGGCGTTCGACCCCCGCGGCGGGCGGATGGGCCAGGGGAAAGGGTACTACGACCGCCTCCTCGCCCGCGCCCGGCCGGACGCCCCGCTCGTCGCGCTCGCCTTCGACTGCCAAATCTTCGACGAGATCCCCGTCGCGGGGCACGACGTATTCATGGACGAGGTGCTGACCGAAACGCGGGCGATCGCCGGCCGCGGGCGGGGCTGAGCCGTGAGCCGCCGCGAGGACTCACCTTTCTGGGGCCGCGTGCTGCTGCGGCTGGCGGGCGTGCTCGTCGCCGGGCTCGCACTGGTGGTGTTCTTCCGCGAAGTGATGGTGCCGATCCTCCGCGGCGACGCCGAGCGCGTCCAGAAGGAACACGCGAAGTAGCGGTCAGCGGTACAATAGCCCCGGGTCGCTCACGTTCTGTTCGGCCACCGCCCGTGTGATCCGGCCGGCGATCATCAACTGCCGCAGCGCCTCGTCGAACGACTGCATCCCGTCGGCCCGGCCGGTGACGATCAGGTTGTCGATCCCCTCCACCTTCCCGAGCCGGATGGCCGCGGCGACCGGGTGCGTCACCCACAGCACCTCAAGTGCGAGTTCCCGCTTCGCCCCGCGCTCGACGCCCGGCAGTAGCCGCTGGCTCACGACGGCCCGGAGCCCGAGCGCCAGCTGCGCCCGCACCGGCTGCTGCATGTCCTGCGGGAACAGGTCCGCGTAGCGCGTCACCGCCCCCTTCGCGTCGCGGGTGTGGAGCGTTGTGAAGACGAGGTGCCCCGTCTCGGCCGCGCTCAGGGCCATCTGAGCCGTCTCGCGGTCGCGGACCTCGCCGACCAGGATCACGTCGGGGTCCTGGCGCAGGCCGGAGCGGAGGCCGTCCGCGAAGGTCGGCACGTCGAGCCCGACCTCGCGCTGGGTGACGACCGAGTCCGCCATACGCGGGAACACGTACTCCACCGGCTCCTCGACGGTGATGATGCGGTAGCCGCCGGCGAGGTTGAGGCGGTTCACGATCATCGCCAGCGTCGTCGTCTTCCCCGATCCGGTCGGCCCGGTGAGGATGACGAGCCCGTCGCGGAGGGTGGACAGGCGGTCGGCCAGCGGTTGCGGGAAGCCGGCCCACTCCAGGTCGGGGATGTCGGCGGGGATGACGCGGAAGCACGCCCCGAGGCGTCCGCCGGCGTGGAACAGGTTCGCCCGGAAGCGGGCCGACCCGCCGCCGACGGGGAGGTCGAACGAGAAGTCGGCGCTGCGCTGCGACGCCAGCCGGTCGACGGCCGCTTGCGGGCAAAGGGTCAGCAGCAGTGGTTCAAGCGCGGCGGCGGCGAGCGGCGGATCGGGGAGCGCGGTCAGGTCGCCGTGGAGGCGCAGGACGGGCGGATGACCCACGATCAGGTGCAGGTCGGAGGCGCCGCCTTGCACCGCGAAGGCGAGCCAGGCGCGGAGCGGGTCGGGAACGGCGGGTGAATCTGGATTCGCTCCACTCATCGTAACCTCCTCACGGGACCTAGAACGGCGAAAGCCCGGGGACGGCCGTCCCCGGGCTTTGCAACTCCACTTACTTCGACCGCGAACTCAGCGGTTGAACAGGAAGGCCGGCGTGTTGATGAGCGCCCACGCCAGGTCCTGCGCCCCGAGCACCCGCGGGTCGGCCGGCGGCACGTCGGCGGCGTCGGCCGCGAGCCGCTGGTACTCGCGGTCCTGCGCCAGGTACATCGCCCGCAGCCGGGCCTTCTGGGCTTCGGACCGCTGGGCCGCGGGCGTCTCCAGCAGCGCCACCTCCTCGGCCGACAGCGGGCTCGCCAGCTTCGGGTTGGCGTCCGAAGTCACCGACAGGCGGAACTTCCCGACCACGTGGTTCGTGCCGAAGCGCTGGTCGAAGGTCGCCGTCAGCGTGACGCCGTCGGCCACCGCCGGGACCGCGCTCTGGAAGCGGAACAGCGCCGCCTGGTTCTTGCCGACGCCGTTGCCGACCGCCCACCCGGTCGCCGGATTATTGTCCACCGCGTTGGCGGCCGGGAAGCCATCCTGCTGCACGGTCGCCGCCAGCGCCGTCATGCGCACCGGGGTCTCCTTCGTCGCGTCATCTTTCCCCAGCTTCTGGTACGTCAGCTTGAACTCGTTCAGCACGAAGTTGCCGTTCTCGGCACGGCCCGGCCCCTTGTTCGGCAGGCTCGCGTCGGACAGCGTTTCGAGGCGGATCGCGGTGATCGCCTTGCCGAGCTTCGCCTTGCCGACGACGGTGTACACGTCCACCTGCCCCGTCTTGCCGGTCGCCAGGATCGAGCCGTCGGGCAGCACCTTCAGCCTCGCCCCGTCCTTCAGCGACGCCGGCGTCGGCCCCTGCTTCGACTCGGCCTTCACGACGTCGAGCGTCACCCACGTCGTCGGCTTCTCGGCGATGCGGGCCTGCTCCCACGCCGTCTGCCGGCCGTCGAGCGTGGTCTTGTAGGCGTTGAAGGCGTCGGCCTTCACCTTGTGCTCGGCGACGAGGCGGGTGTGGTCGGGGCCGGCGGCGCGGAGCGCGGCGACGCCCGCCTCCCGCTCCTTCGCCGACGGCTGACGCGCCAGCACCGCCAGGTACACCTCGTTCACCACCTTCCCGTCGTCCTTCTCGGCGTTGACGAGCTTGGCGAGGCGGTTGTTCGGGTCCTTCAGGGCGTCGCCGACGATCGGGCCGTTCACCATCGCCAGCACGGGGCCGAGGTTCATTCCGCCGGTGCGCTCGCACTCGCAGGCGCTCTCGCGGACGGGCTTGCCGAACAGGTCGAGGAACCCGCCCGGCAGGTCCACGTTGCTGTCCGGCAGCAGCGCCGCCCGCGACCCCGGCGGCAGCCCCGGCAGTCGGCTCACCGAGCCCGTCACGCGGTGGATGCTGTCGTACAGCACCTCCGCCGGCAGCCGGCGGGCGAAGGCGTGCGAATAGTTGATGTCGTCGTCGCGGTTCCACCGGTTCGTGGCGATGCTCAGCTGGTACGTCCGGCTCTTGCAAATGGTGCGGATCATGGCCCGCACGTCGAACCCGGACTTCACGAACTCGGTGGTCATCCGGTCGAGCAACTCGGGGTTCGTCGGCGGGTTGCCGGCGCGGATGTCGTCGATCGGCTCGATCAGCCCGACGCCGAGGAGGTAGCCCCACAAGCGGTTGACGTAGCTCTTGGCGAAGTACGGGTTCTCCTCGGACGTGATCCACTTCGCCGCCTGGAGCCGCCTACCGGCCGCGGGCGCGGCCACTGCTTTGATGTCGAAGGGGAAGCGCGGCGGGGCATCGTATCCCGTGCGGTCGTGCTTGATCTCACCGGTGGTGCCGTCGCTCACGACCTCGACCAGCGCCTTGGCCCCCTCGACCGCGGTGCCGCCGATCCGCTGGCCCTTGTAGGCCGGGTCTTCGGCCAGCCGCACCTGCGCGTAGAAGGCCGCGAGGTTGTAATAATTGTCCTGCGTCCACCGCTCGAACGGGTGGTCGTGGCACTTGTTGCAGTTGAACCGGACCGCCAGGAACAGCTGCGTCGTGTTCTCCATCACCGCGTCCGGCGTGCGGAGCACCTTGAAGTACGACGCCGGCGGGTTGGCGACGTTCGACCCGCTCGCGGTCAGGATGTCGTGCGCGAACCGGTCGTACGGCATGTTCGTAGCGACGGCGGTGCGGATCCAGCCGCGGAAGCTGCTCGCACCCACGTCGCCGAGGAACTTGCGGTTCACCTGGAGCAGGTCGGCCCACTTGTTCGTCCAGTGCTCGACGAACGCCTCGCTGCCGACGAGCTTGTCGATCAACTCGTCGCGCTTGGTGCGGGTGTCGCGCGTGTCGGCGAGGAACTTGCGCACCTCGTCCGGGCCGGGCGGCAGGCCGGTGAGGTCGAGATACACGCGGCGGATGAACTCGGCGTCGTCGCACACCGGGCTGGCCTGCACCT
>DASPHQ010000859.1:0-4491 GCA_035629595.1 Urbifossiella sp.
TTCAAGCTCGGCGCCGGCGGCAAGGTCGAGACGACGGAGGGAACCTACGCGGTGACCGGCGCGAAGCTGAAGATCACGGTGACGGTCGGCAAGAAGACGATCACCGAGGAGGTGGTGGTACTGCGGCTGAGCGCCGACCAGCTCGACACCGAGGACGCCAAGGGGAAGAAGGAGTCGCTGAAGCGGGTGCAGTAGGCGCGGCGAGCCGACCGCCGTCAGGTGGCGGGTGAAGAACGTCACCCGCCGCCTAGCGGCGGTGCGCGGTTATACTGAGGTTACGCCCGGAGGCTGAGCCGTGCCCGCCGACCCCGCCTGGACTGCCGCCCTTGCCACCTTGCGCCGCGTGGCCGGGTATACGCTACCGCCCGCTCTGGACCGGCGCATCCTCGACCTGGGCGAGCGGAAGGAAGCGCTCTCGCTCGAGGAGCGGGACGAGTTGACGGCGTGGGTGGAGTTCACGCAGCAGCGGTCGATCGACCGGCTGGAAGCCGAACTCGCGTTGCGCCGCCTCGCGGCCGCCGACCCGGTTCCCGCGTGAGCGCATTCTCCGCCGCACGGCGGGCCGAGGTCGCCGCCCGCGCGGGCCACCGGTGCGAGTACTGCCGCCTCCTGACGCGCGGCCAGGTGGCGACGTTTCCGATCGACCACGTCGTTCCGAAGGCGGCGGGAGGGACGACCGACCTGTCGAACCTTGCCCTGACATGTCCGCACTGCAACTCACACAAGGGGGCCACGGCCGCCGGCCCCGACCCCACAGACGGCAACCTGGTCCGCTTCTTCCACCCACGCGAGGACGTGTGGGAGGTTCACTTCTCGTGGTCCCCGGAAACTCCAGGTGAGCTGGTCGGCCGCACGCCCACCGGACGGGCGACGATCGAGGCGTTCGGCATTAATGCTCCGGACATGATCGAACTGCGGGTGCTGCTCATGAAACTCGGCCTGTTCCCCGAAGCGGCGGTCTGACGCGACAAGCACGGGCTCGACGCCGGACGTCACTCGTCGCCGACCGCCTGGTCGTACAGGTGCCGCGCCGCCCGGCCGCTGATCACGCCCTGAAGCAGCGACTCCGTCGCGATCCGCTCGACGGCGCGCCAGTGGCCGTCGTCCGCGAGCAGGTTTTCAACCTTCGCCAGCATCCGCTTTTCCAGCCGGGCCGCGGCGCGCGCGGTCGTCTGCTCCAGCAGCTTGCGGACGTGTCGCAGGTCGCGCTCGGCCTCGCCCCAGCCGTAGGTGCCGGTGTGCCGGGCCTCCGCGGCGAGGCCGCCGAGCGAGATCATCACCTCGCGCTCGACCCAGTCCTCGGACGGGCGGAACACCGCCTTGCCGAACTCGCACTGCCCGAGCCGGTCGGGGTTCGGCAGCACGCTGACGCGGTGGACGGGCCGGCCCAGCGCCAGGGCCACGACCGCGTGCCCGGCCTCGTGGTACGCCGTCGCCGGGTCGTATTCCACCTTCTCGTCCATGCCGCGATTATACCCTGATCCGGGTGGGACACGACTTCGAGTTCGTCGTCGTCGGCCAGGGGCTCGCCGGCACCGCAGTGGCGTGGCAGCTGTGTGCGCGCGGCCGGCGCGTCCTCGTCCTCGACCGCGCCGACCCACACGCCGCGTCGCGCGTCGCCGCGGGCCTCATCACCCCGTACACCGGCCGCCGCGTCGCCCGCACCTGGAACCTCGACCACTGCTTCAACATCGCCCTGGGGTTCTACCGCCACACCCAGGCGGAGACGCGGGCGAAATTCTTCCACCACGCCCCGGCGCTCCGGCTGTTCGCCGACGCCGCCGAGCGCGACGTGGCCCGCGGGAAGATCGACCCGACGCGGTTCGACCGCGCGATCAACCCGGCGTGGTTCGCGGCCCCGCACGGCGGGTTCGACCTCACCCCCGCCGCCCGCCTCGACACGCAGACGTACCTCGACGCCTACCGCACGCTGTTCCAGGAACGTCGTTCGTATCGCACGTTCGACCTCGACCCGGCCGCCGACGTGGAACCGACCGCGACCGGTGTGCGGCTGCCGCGACTCGGGCTGACCGCGGGCTGCGTGATCTTCTGCGAGGGGGCGGCGGGCGTGGGGAACCCGTGGTTCCCGCAGGTGCCGTACAACCTTGCGAAGGGCGAGTTACTGACGGTGCGCGTCCCGGGCCTCGGCGAGACGCGGCCGGTCCACCGCGGCGTCTGGCTCGCGCCGCTGGGCGGCGAGACATTCCTGGCCGGCAGCACCTACGACCGCGACGACCTCACGCCGACCCCGACCGCGGCCGGCCGGGCGACGATCGAGGCGGGGCTGCGCGAGTTCCTGAAGCTGCCGTTCGAGGTACTCGACCACCGGGCCGGGGTGCGGCCGGTGCTGCGGACCACGAAGCCGATGCTCGGCGTCCACCCGCGCTGGCCGGGGCTGGCGCTCCTGACCGGCCTCGGGTCGAAGGGGGCGCTGTACGCGCCGGTGTACGGCGCGATGCTGGTGAACCATCTGACCGACGGCCGACCGATCGACACGGACGTGCGGCTACCGGCCGAAGTTACTTGACACCCGCCGATCCAAATGGGACACTCGAATAGGTGGGCGACTCGCCGCCCGCACACCTCTCCGATTATCACCCCATCCCCCGGAGGCCCCCATGCCCCGGCTGCTCGTCGCGCTCGCGTCCGCGCTGGTCGTCGTCGGCTGCGGCGGCGGCGACGGCAAGGAGGCCGTGTCCGGCAGTATCACCCTGAAGGCCAAGACCTTCCCCAACGGCGGCCTCGTCACGTTCGAGCCGCTGGAGAACCAGGGGACTACCGCCCCGTCGGTCGTCACCGGCGGGAAGTACGACATCCCCCGTGAGAACGGCCTGAAGCCCGGCCGGTACCGCGTGTGGATGACCGCCGGCGACGGCAAGACGGCCGTGAACCCGGTCAGCGCCGACCAGCCGCCCGGCCCCGGCGGCGGCGCCAACATCGTCTCCAAGGACCTCGTCCCGCCCGCGTGGGGGCGCGAGTCCAAACAGGAAGTCACCGTCAAGGCCGGCGGGCCGAACGTGTTCGACTTCAACATCCCGTAGCCGCGAGGTTCGCCCCGCTTCATCTCCGGTCCGTGCTTTTCATCCCCAGGTCGTTCGTGAGGAGGGTGTCATGCGTCCGCGCTCCCGTCCCGGGTTCACGCTGATCGAGCTGCTGGTCGTCATCGCCATCATCGCCATCCTGATCGGGCTCCTGCTGCCGGCCGTGCAGAAGGTGCGCGAGGCCGCCGCCCGCGCCAAGTGCCAGAACAACATCAAGCAGATCGCGCTGGCGAACATGGCCTACGAGAGCGCCCACGGCACGTTCCTGCCGGGCGTCAGCCGCACCGGCTGCTGCTGGGGCACGTGGATGGTCCCCATCCTGCCGTACATGGAGCAGCAGGCGATGTTCGGCGGGTACACGAACTTCGGCGGGCTGGACAACGGCGGCGGCACGCCGGCGGGGTCCAACAACCGGTACGCCGGCGGGACCAACCTGACGAACGTGGCGAGCAAGCAGCTGACCACGTTCACCTGCCCGAGCGACCAGGCCCAGGTCATCGGCGGCATCACGCTCCACAACTACGTGCTGAACGCCGGCAACACCAGCTTCTACCAGGTGAACCTGCCGACCGGCTGCGTCACCGGGTCGGCCGGGTGCGTGGCGTTCGGCGGCGCCCCGTTCGGGTGGTACGAGGACCCGGCGACGCTGGCCGCCGGCGGCGACTCGTCGCCGGTGGACTATACGGGCGGGAACGCCGCGACCGGCAAGTCGGGGCAGCCGCGGAAGATGACGGCCATCACCGACGGGACGAGCAACACGCTGTGCGTGGCGGAGATCATCCAGGGGCGGCAGAGCCCGGCGGCGGACTACCGCGGGTTCAGCTGGTGGGGCGGGGCGGCGGGGTTCACGACGTTCCAGACGCCGAACCACGCCAGCGCCCCGGACGTGCTGACCGGGGCCGGCTGCAACAACGACCTGACGAGCAGCCCGCGGATGCCGTGCACGACGACCTCGACGAGCTCGCTGCCGCGGATGCAGCTAGCGCGGGGCAAGCACACCGGCGGCATCAACGCGGCGATGTGCGACGGGAGCGTGCGGTTCGTGCGCGACGCGGTCGACCTGGCGGCGTGGCGGGCGGCCGGCACGTCGATGGGGGGCGAGACGATCCCGCTGAACTGACGCGGCCGGCCCTTGCGGGCGGCGGGAATACCGGTCACGCTACGGTGTCGTGACCGGTAGCCCACCCCGCCTCCCCCGGGTCGCCCATGGAACTCTGGGTCTGCTGCGGCCTGATCGTGCTGCTCGGCATGACGGCACTGATCGGGAAAGTGCTCTGGGAGACGGCCGCGGCCGTCTTCAACGCGCTGACCGGCGAAGCCCGCTCGCCGCCCCTGCCGCGCCACCGCCGTCAATGGTGCCCCGGCTGCGAACAGGAGTTGCGGCCCACCGAGCCCCGCTGCCCGAAGTGTGGCCTGGAGCAGGAGAGCCCCCGCGCCGCGCAGCTGGAAC